>NZ_JBHNYX010000038.1:0-45427 GCF_054960505.1 Alteromonas sp. G4i13
CGCTTAAAGCGGGCTTTTATCACAAAATTGTTAAGCGTTAGCTTACCAACCTGTAGTCTCGCGAAGCGCCTTGCCGATTTCAGCAAGTGAACGTACAGTTTTAACGCCAGCGTCTTCTAGTGCTTTGAATTTCTCATCAGCAGTACCTTTACCGCCTGCGATGATTGCACCAGCGTGACCCATACGCTTACCTGGAGGAGCAGTAACACCAGCAATGTAAGAAACAACAGGCTTGGTTACATTAGCTTTAATGAACGCTGCTGCTTCTTCTTCAGCTGTACCACCGATCTCACCGATCATTACGATAGCTTCAGTTTGTGGATCGTCTTGGAACATCTGAAGGATGTCGATGAAGTTTGAACCAGGAATTGGGTCGCCACCGATACCAACACAAGTAGACTGGCCAAAACCTTCGTCAGTGGTTTGCTTAACCGCTTCGTACGTAAGTGTACCAGAGCGAGAAACAATACCTACTTTACCAGGCTTGTGGATGTGACCAGGCATGATACCAATTTTACACTCTCCAGGAGTGATTACACCTGGGCAGTTTGGACCGATCATGCGAACGCCTTTCGCTTCTACGTATTCTTTAACGTAAAGCATATCTAGCGTTGGGATACCTTCAGTGATACATACGATTAGCTCGATACCCGCATCTGCAGCTTCAACAATTGAATCTTTACAGAAAGGTGCTGGTACATAGATAACTGTTGCAGTTGCGCCAGTTGCTTCTACCGCTTCACGTACAGTATTGAATACTGGAAGACCTAGGTGCTCAGTACCGCCTTTACCTGGTGTTACACCACCAACCATTTGCGTACCGTAAGCAATTGCTTGCTCAGAGTGGAAAGTACCCTGACCGCCAGTGAAACCCTGACAAATTACTTTAGTATCTTTATTAATTAATACAGACATTATTTGCCCTCCGCTGCAGCAACAACTTTCTGCGCTGCATCAGTTAGCGATTCAGCAGCAATGATATCTAGACCAGAGTTCGCTAGAACTTCACGGCCAAGCTCTGCATTGGTACCTTCAAGACGTACAACTACAGGTACTTCTACGCCAACTTCTTTAACCGCACCAATGATACCTTCTGCAATCATGTCACAGCGAACGATACCACCGAAGATGTTAACCAATACCGCTTTAACATTGTCATCAGAAAGGATGATTTTGAATGCTTCAGCTACACGCTCTTTAGTTGCGCCGCCACCAACGTCTAGGAAGTTAGCTGGCTTGCCACCGTGTAGGTTTACGATGTCCATAGTACCCATTGCTAGGCCTGCACCGTTAACCATACAACCTACATTACCGTCTAGCGCAACATAGTTTAGTTCCCACTGAGCAGCATGAGCTTCACGCGCATCTTCTTGTGAAGGATCTTGCATATCTTTCAGCTTAGGCTGACGATATAGCGCGTTACCATCGATACCTACTTTCGCGTCTAGGCAGTGTAGGTTACCGTCAGTTTTGATAACTAGCGGGTTGATTTCGATAAGCGCAACGTCAAGCTCTTCAAACATCTTAGCTAGGCCAAGGAAGATTTGAGTGAATTGCTTGATTTGTACGCCAGAAAGACCTAGAGCAAACGCCATTTCGCGCGCTTGATAAGGCTGAGGACCTACAATTGGGTCGATTTCAGCTTTAAGGATTTTCTCTGGAGTTTCTTCTGCAACAGTTTCAATCTCAACGCCACCTTCAGTAGATGCCATGAATACAACGCGACGGGTTGTACGGTCAACTACTGCACCAAGGTAAAGTTCGTTAGCGATATCTGTGCAAGATTCAACTAGGATTTTGCTCACAGGCTGACCGTTTTCGTCAGTCTGGAAAGTCACCAAATTTTTGCCAAGCCAGTTTTCAGCGAAAGCGCGAATGTCGTCTTTGTTTTTAACTAGCTTTACACCGCCAGCTTTACCGCGACCGCCCGCGTGTACCTGACACTTAACTACCCACTCGTTTCCGCCAATTCGGTCAGCGGCTTCTACAGCACCTTGAGCAGTGTCTGCTGCGTATCCTTCAGAAACAGGCAAACCGTATTCTTTGAATAGCTGCTTACCTTGGTATTCATGCAAATTCATGGTGTTTCTATCCGATTTTTAGTAAGACAAAAGCCGCAAATGCGACTTGATTAGTTTGACTGATATTATAGGGCAAATATCAGCGTTGCGTTAGGCGCAAAGCAAGCATACACAAGCTAAACGCCTAACCACAATTCCGTGAGACGAAAGTCTTATACGTCTAGAAGTAGACGTGTTGGATCTTCTAGCATCTCTTTAACGGTTACCAAGAAACCTACTGATTCTTTACCATCGATAATACGGTGGTCATAAGAAAGCGCTAGGTACATCATTGGTAGAATTTCTACTTTGCCATTAACAGCCATTGGACGATCTTGGATTTTATGCATACCCAAAATAGCGCTCTGTGGCGGGTTAATGATTGGTGTAGACATTAGTGAACCAAACACACCACCGTTGGTGATTGTGAAATTACCACCTTGTAGTTCAGCCAATGACAGCTTACCGTCACGGCCTTTAAGTGCTAGTTCCTTAATTCCTTTTTCAACGCCTGCCATGCCTAGTGTGTCAGTATCTTTAAGTACTGGTGTTACAAGGCCACGTGGTGTAGAAACAGCAATCGATACATCGAAGTAGTTGTGATAAACAATGTCATCACCGTCGATAGACGCGTTAACTTCAGGGAAACGCTTAAGGGCTTCGGTTACCGCTTTCACGTAGAAAGACATGAAACCAAGGCGAATACCGTGACGCTTCTCGAAGCTGTCTTGATACTGCTTACGAAGGTCCATGATTGGCTTCATGTTTACTTCGTTAAACGTTGTTAGCATTGCCGTAGAGTTCTTCGCTTCAAGAAGACGGTTAGCAATTGTCTTGCGAAGACGCGTCATTGGAACACGTTTCTCGGTACGATTACCCGTTGGTAGGTCAGCTGAAACAGATTCAGACGCAGCAGGCGCTGCCTTCGCTGAGCTGTCGCCGCCTTTAAGGTATTTCTCTACGTCTTCTTTAGTGATACGGCCATTTTTGCCAGTGCCTTTCACTTTAGCTGCGTCAACACCTTTTTCTGCAAGTAAACGACGAACAGAAGGACTAAGCACATCACTGCTCTCGTCACTGTCATCGCTTTCGCTTGACGCTGCTGGAGCAGAAGCGCCGCTTGCTGCACCTTCTACAAATTTAGCAATCACTTCTTCAGCTGTTACGGTGGCGCCCTCTTCTGCGATAATTTCAGCAAGAGAACCGTCTGCAGGAGCAACAACTTCTAGTACTACTTTATCAGTTTCGATATCAACCAAGTTTTGGTCGCGAGAAACTGCTTCACCTACAGCTACGTGCCACGTTGCGATTGTCGCGTCAGCTACAGATTCAGGAAGTACTGGTACTTTAACATCAGATGTTTTTCCAGAAGCCGCTGGAGCCGCATCTGATTTAGAATCGTCTTTCGCTTTGCTTTCTGTTTTAGCTTCAGCTGGTGCAGCAGCACCACCCTTTTCTAGTTTAGCAATAACTTGCTCGCCTAAAACAGTTGCACCCTCTTCGTTTAGGATCTCACCAATTGTACCGTCCGCTGGCGCCACAACTTCTAAAACCACTTTATCAGTTTCAATATCAACCAGGTTCTGGTCTCGTTTAACTGCGTCACCGGCCTTTACGTGCCAGGTTGCAATGGTGGCATCGGCAACTGACTCAGGTAGAACCGGAACTTTTATCTCAATTGTCATTACTGTTCCTTATTTAATTGTGAGTGCGTTTTCAACCAGGGCTTTCTGTTGCTGGTTGTGAACGGATACATAACCTACTGCAGGTGACGAGGATGCATCACGGCCTGCATATGTTAATTTTGCACCATCTGGAATTGCTTGCCAGAAATGGTGTTGGCTACAGTACCAAGCGCCTTGGTTTTGAGGCTCTTCTTGACACCAAACCCAATCTTTTACGTGGCTGTATTGTGCCACAACTTTAGCGCATTCTTCTTGTGGGAATGGATAAAGTTGCTCTAAACGGATGATTGCGACGTCTGTTTGCTCATTTTTACGGCGCTGGTCTAACAAATCGTAGTAAACCTTGCCTGAACACATAACAACACGCTTCACATTCTTCGGATCGATATCATCAATTTCGCCAATTACGTTATGGAATTTGCCTTCTGCAAGTTCCTCTAACGAAGATACAGCCATTGGATGACGTAATAGTGACTTAGGTGACATCACGATAAGTGGTTTACGCATTGGACGAACCACTTGGCGTCTAAGCATGTTGTAAACCTGAGCGGGTGTTGAAGGTACACACACTTGCCAGTTGTGGTCAGCACACATTTGCAAGAATCGTTCAAGACGCGCAGAACTATGCTCTGGGCCTTGGCCTTCATAACCATGTGGAAGTAAAACGGTTAGGCCACACAAACGACCCCACTTCGCTTCACCTGAGCTCAAGAACTGATCAAATACAACCTGAGCGCCGTTAGCGAAGTCACCAAACTGGGCTTCCCAAATAGTCAGACACGTAGGCTCCGCTGTCGCATAACCATACTCAAATGCCATAACCGCTTCTTCTGAAAGCACAGAGTCGTAAATTTCGATCTCGCCCTGTCCTTCACGAATATGCTGTAGTGGCATATATGTCGACGCATCTTTTTGATTGTGCAATACCGCGTGACGGTGGAAGAAAGTACCACGGCCTGAATCCTGACCGGTAATACGAATATCTTCGCCGGCATCAACGATAGTTGCATAGGCCAAGTTTTCAGCCATGCCCCAATCAAGCATTTTCTCGCCAGCAACCATCGCTTTACGGTCTTGGTAAAGCTTGTTTACGCGAGACTGAAGCTTGTGCTCTTCAGGAATAGTAGTGATTGACTCACCTAGCTCTTTGAGCTTCTCAACTGAAAGCGAACCATCGTAAGGCGTATCCCAGTCGTGACCAAGATATGGAGACCAGTCAACGCTGTGCTCTGTCATTGGACGCCACTCTTCAACAACGCACGCGCCGTGGTCGAGCGCTTCACGATATTCTTCAAGATAGCGGTCTGCGTCACGTTGTTCAATCACACCTTCAGCTATTAACTGGTCAGCATAAAGAACACGTGGAACCGGGTGCTTCTTAATTTTTTGGTACATCAACGGCTGCGTGGCGTTTGGCTCATCCGCTTCGTTGTGACCATGACGACGGTAACAAACTAAATCAATTACAACGTCTTTCTTAAACTTATTGCGGTATTCAAGCGCAAGCTGCGTAACAAAGGCAACCGCTTCTGGATCGTCTGAGTTCACATGGAAAATCGGTGCCTGTACCATCTTCGCGATGTCAGTACAATATTGCGTTGAACGGGTATCTTCAGTCTTCGATGTGGTGAAACCAACTTGGTTATTTACCACAATACGAACCGTACCACCTACAGCAAAGCCGCGAGTTTGCGACATGTTGAAGGTTTCTTGTACTACACCCTGACCAGCAATTGCCGAGTCACCGTGAATAGTGATAGGCAGTACTGTATTCGTGTCATCATTGCGACGCGCAAGACGTGCACGTACAGACCCCATAACTACAGGGTTTACAATCTCAAGGTGAGACGGGTTAAACGCTAGTGCTAAGTGAACATTGCCGCCTGGAGTCGCGAAGTCAGACGAGAAACCTGCGTGGTATTTCACGTCACCTGCGCCTAGTGAGTCGTCGTGCTTACCTGAAAATTCATCAAACAGCACCGATGGGTTTTTACCCAATACGTTAACTAGCACGTTCAAACGACCACGGTGAGCCATGCCGATAACCACTTCTTTGGTACCTGCAGTGCCAGCCTTGGTGATTAAACCTTTCAGCATAGGAATAAGTGCATCGCCGCCTTCTAGAGAGAAACGCTTTGCCCCTGGGAATTTAGAACCCAAGTACTTTTCCATTCCGTCAGCCGCAGTAAGACCTTTAAGAATTCCTAGCTTTTCGTCGCGAGAAATTTCAGGTTTTGCTTGAACAGATTCAATTTTTTGTTGCAACCAGCGTTTCTGTTCAGTATCGGTAATATGCATGTACTCTGCACCGATAGAGCCACAGTATGTGCGGTTTAACGATTTAAACAGTTCACCCAATGGCATTGAATCTTTGCCAATGGCATACGAACCTACATTGAATACTGAATCGAAATCTTGCTCAGAAAGGCTGTGGTGAGAAAGTTCTAAATCGCGTACACGCTCTTGTTTCCATAGACCTAGCGGATCAAGGTTTGCGTGCTGATGACCGCGGAAGCGGAACGCATTGATTAACTGAAGAACTTTAACTTGCCTGTCGTCTGAAACATTTGCAGAAGGCACAGACGGACTAGACATGCGGGCGGTTGGCCCTAACGCAGCAAGTTGCCTAAATTGATTTTTAATTGTTGTATGATTGGTTTCTAACTCTACGCCATCGACTTTGGGGAGGTTATCGAAGATTTGTCGCCAATTTTCAGAGACACTTTGCGGGTCTTCTAAATAAGTTTCATACAACTCTTCAACATAGGCAGCGTTGGCACCTGCCATGTGCGAGGAATCCCACCACGCTTTCATCACGCTTTCTTGCATTTAATTTGCCTTGCTACGTTTTATAAAATCTAGTTAACAATCAAGATGTATTATAAGGTTATTCTCAGCATAACCAAGTGTTATAACAGCGAATATATAAAAAAATAGCCATCCTTTTGGGATGGCTATTTAGAGCATCACTATCTGTAACTTTAGGAAGTTATCAGAATATAGTACTAAACAGCCCGTTGTAAAAGCATAGACTTAATTTGGCCTATCGCTTTTGTAGGGTTTAAGCCCTTAGGACATACACTTACACAGTTCATGATACCGTGACAGCGGAATACGCTGAACGCATCATCAAGGTCGTTAAGACGCTCTTCAGTTGCCGTATCACGGCTATCGATAAGGAAACGATACGCGTGAAGTAGACCAGCAGGACCGATGAACTTATCAGGGTTCCACCAGAAAGATGGGCATGACGTTGAACAACATGCACATAGAATACACTCGTAAAGACCGTCAAGTTTCGCACGCTCTTCAGGTGACTGTAAGTGTTCGCGCGCTGGCGGCTGCTTACTGTCGTTGATTAAGAACGGCTTAATCTTTTCGTACTGTGTGTAGAACTGCGTCATATCAACAACAAGGTCACGTACAACAGGTAGACCTGGAAGTGGACGTACTACTATTTTACCTTTGCCCAGTGCAGATAAAGGAGTGATACACGCAAGGCCATTTTTGCCGTTCATGTTCACACCGTCTGAACCACACACACCTTCACGGCAAGAGCGACGGAAAGAAAGCGTCGGATCTTGCTCTTTAAGTGCAAGTAGCGCGTCTAGCACCATCATGTCCTGACCTTCCTCTACTTCTAGAGTGTAGTCTTGCATGCGAGGCTTCGCATCTACTTCTGGGTTGTAACGATAAATCGAAAAAGTTAATTGCATGATCGTTGCCTCTCTTAATATGAACGCACTTTAGGCGGGAATGCTTCCCTAAGCTTAGGCGCCATATTCACTTCACGTTTGAGCATTTTATCAGTGTTCGGATCGTAGATGCTGTGGCATAACCAGTTATCGTCATCACGGTCCGGGAAATCGAAGCGGCTGTGAGCACCACGGCTTTCCGTTCTGAAGTTCGCTGCTACTGCTGTGCTGTACGCGGTTTCCATTAGGTTATCAAGCTCTAAACATTCAATACGCTGGGTATTGAAGTCTGCGCTCTTGTCGTCAAGGCGTGCATGCTTAAGACGCTCGCGAATTTCGCTAAGCTCTTTAAGACCTTCCGCCATTGCTTCACCTTCACGGAATACTGAGAAGTTAAGCTGCATGCATTTCTGCAAGTCTTTCTTAATTTGTACTGGGTCTTCGCCCTTACCTTTCTCTGAATTTTCCCAACGGTTGAAACGCGTCATAGAGGCTTCTAGATCAGACTCTGATGCGTCGCGTGTTGGTGCCATTTCAGACAATGTCTTACCAAGGTGTAAACCAGTCGCGCGACCGAATACAACAAGGTCAAGAAGTGAGTTACCGCCAAGACGGTTTGCACCGTGTACAGATACACAGGCAATCTCACCACAGGCAAATAGACCGTTAACAACCTTGTCGTTACCGTTTTCATCAACCGTTAGACATTGGCCATCAACATTTGTAGGAATACCACCCATCATATAGTGACAAGTAGGAATTACTGGAATTGGTTCTTTCACTGGGTCAACGTGCGCAAACGTACGTGAAAGTTCAAGGATACCAGGTAGACGAGACTCAAGAACGTCTTTACCAAGGTGGTCAAGCTTAAGCTTAATGTGAGTACCCCATGGGCCTTCACAACCGCGACCTTCACGAATTTCAGTCATCATTGAACGCGCAACAACGTCACGACCAGCAAGATCTTTCGCGTTAGGTGCATAACGTTCCATGAAACGTTCGCCGTCTTTATTGAGAAGGTAACCACCTTCACCACGACAACCTTCTGTTACCAATGTTCCTGCGCCAGCGATACCCGTTGGGTGGAACTGCCACATTTCCATATCTTGAACTGCAACGCCTGCACGAAGCGCCATACCAACACCGTCACCGGTATTGATGTGTGCATTTGTAGTAGATGCGTAGATACGACCCGCACCACCTGTTGCAAGTACAACAGCGCGAGACTTGAAGTAAACTACTTCACCAGATTCGATATCAATCGCGGTACAACCAACAACGTCTCCGTCTTGGTTTTTAACTAGGTCTAGTGCATACCACTCAGAGAAAACTTTTGTTTTGTTCTTTACGTTTTGCTGGTAAAGAAGGTGTAGAAGCGCGTGACCAGTACGGTCAGCTGCAGCTGCTGTACGAGCGCCCTGCTCGCCACCAAAGTTCTTAGACTGACCGCCAAAAGGACGCTGGTAGATTTTACCGTTTTCGAAACGAGAAAATGGTAGACCCATATTTTCCATTTCGATAATTGCTTCTGGACCAGTTTTACACATGTATTCGATAGCGTCTTGGTCACCGATATAATCAGAGCCCTTAACGGTGTCATACATGTGCCATTCCCAATTGTCTTCGTGTGAATTACCAAGTGCTACAGTAATACCACCTTGAGCAGACACAGTATGAGAACGGGTTGGAAATACTTTTGATAACAGTGCACATGATTTACCAGACTGCGAAATCTGTAGTGCTGCGCGCATACCTGCACCGCCAGCACCAATTACTACTGCATCAAACTCGTGAACGGGTAAACTCATTTTACACTCCCCACAATACGAATAGGCCAACAGCTACATAGCCGAACGCGATGATATTTAAGATATATTGTAGTCCTGCGCGCAGACCTGCTGATTTAACATAGTCTGTAAGCACCTGCCAAAGGCCGATGCGCACGTGGATCATCACTGCTACTAGTGCTGCCAATGTGAAAACTTTCATAGCCAGGCCAGAGAACAACCCTCGCCATTCGATAAACGTTAGGTTATCGGTGGTAATAAAGAACCACGCCATGAAAACCGAGTACGCGAAAATAATTGCTGCTGTAGCGCGAAGTGAAACGTAGTCTTGTACGCCGTCACGCTTAATGCTTGCTTGGTTGGTTACCATAATGCAACTCCCAATACTACGGTCAGTACAACCCAAAGTGCGATTACTGCTTTTGCACTTGTGTTACCCGACTCTAATTCTTCCCAGTGACCTAAATCCATAACAACGTGTCTTAGGCCGCCTAGAATGTGATATGTCAGCGCTGAAGCTGTGCCAATTGCGACAAATTTTCCAAAGAAACCGTCCATGATTGCTTGTACGTCCGCGAAACCTTCAGGCGAATGAACAGAAACTGCCCATGCCCAGATAACAAAAAGTAGCGCGAAGAACATTGCAACACCGGTTACACGGTGGAGAATTGACGAAATAGCAGAGGGCGGAAATTTAATAGTATTGAGTTCTAAATTTACTGGTCTTTGCTTTTTCACAATGTATGCCTGTTTAATCCGTAGGGGATAATGAATTTCTTACCTTTATTATGTCCTGAGTAAGTGAATTCGATTTTTAACCTGTTAATTGCCTCATCCATTGAGTTGTTAACAATTTGTGAATTATTCTTTAATGCCTGTAACAGAATAATTATTCCATTTCCAAAGCACCGCTGAGTATATCCAGCGTAGTATATAATTACAATTTTTTGTGCCGTAGTAAGACTTTAGTCGCTATATACACTTTTATGATAATTATTTTGAATAAAAAGAGATCAAAATTGAGCGCAACACGTTTAAACGAGCGCAATTACAGTGTTAAGAAGTTTACCAGCAGCTAAATGGAATAACTATGCATAACAACGAGAAATTAAGCACTTTTAATCTGTATGCGTATTTATTCCTCATCAAAAGGTTACTTTTTAAACTAACCTGTTAATATATTTATCGTTCGGTGGTTTACCTTTGTCGAAAAGCCATTGATAATTGCACCGTATCGGGCAAAGTGAAATCCCAACGAGTTAATTAATCGTTATCTGATTGCTAGTATTTTTTTAAGCAATTCGGAATATTTATTGTGCAAATATGCAATTAAATTGACTTGTTGGTGCATAATAAAGTACAAATACGCCCACTTTTCCCAACGAAGCGGATATTTTCGTCCGTTTTCGCTGCAAACAGAACCATTCTGAGGAGAGCATTTTATGGCAGATCAGAAAGCCATTCTTAAAGCCGGCGGTAAGGAAATCGAGCTTCCTATCTTGTCTGGCACCGAAGGACAAGATGTAATCGATGTCCGTACGTTAGGCCAGCACGGTTATTTCACGTACGACCCAGGTTTTATGGCGACAGGATCTTGCGAGTCTTCAATTACCTACATTGATGGCGCTCAAGGTGTATTATTACACCGCGGTTTCCCTATCGAAGAACTAGCGCGTGATGCAGACTACTTAGAAGTTTGTCACATGCTTCTTCACGGTGATGCACCAACAAAGGAACAGTACGAAGAATTTAAAGAGACAATTACTCGTCACACCATGGTACATGAACAAATTAACATGTTCTTCCACGGTTTCCGCAACGACGCCCACCCTATGGCAATGCTATGTGGTACCGTTGGCGCGATGTCTTCGTTCTACCACAGCGATTTAGACGTTTCTAATGAAGAACAGCGCATTCGCAGCGCGCACCGTCTAATTGCTAAAATGCCTACTCTTGTTGCTATGTGCTACAAGTACAATGTAGGTCAGCCGTTTGTTTATCCACGAAACGACTTAAGCTATGCAGCTAACTTCCTGAACATGATGTTCTCTGTACCAGCAGAAGAATATCAAATCAGCCCAGCTGTTGAGCGCGCGATGGACCGTATCTTTACGCTTCACGCAGACCACGAACAGAATGCTTCAACGTCTACCGTTCGTCTTGCCGGTTCTTCTGGTGCGAACCCATATGCATGTATTTCTGCTGGTGTTGCGTCACTTTGGGGTCCTGCTCATGGTGGTGCAAACGAAGCATGTCTGAACATGCTAGAAGAAATTGGCACAGTTGATCGTATTCCTGAGTTTATTGCACGCGCTAAAGACAAGAATGACCCATTCCGTCTTATGGGCTTCGGTCACCGTGTTTATAAGAACCACGATCCACGTGCAACGGTAATGCGTGAAAGTTGTCACGAAGTACTAAGCGAACTTAATGTTAAAGATCCACTACTAGAAGTAGCAATGGAGCTTGAAAAGATTGCATTGAGTGACCCGTACTTTGCAGAGAAGAAACTGTTCCCGAACGTAGACTTCTATTCTGGTATCGTACTTAAAGCGATTGGTATTCCAACTAACATGTTTACGTGTATTTTTGCCCTGTCTCGTACAGTAGGTTGGATTTCACACTGGCATGAAATGATGAGCGACCCTAAACAAAAAATTGGTCGTCCTCGTCAGCTTTACACTGGTCATAACCAGCGTAAGTACACGCCAATTAAGTAGTAAATTAGTAAATACTGAACTAAGTATTACGCTCAATAGTAAAAATAGCGCCTTTAAGGCGCTATTTTTGTTTATACAAGATTACTTCAAGGAACAACAATGCCCTATTCAGCGGTTTTTCTAGGTATTGCCGGTCTCATTCCTTTTGTGGCTATGCCACTGGCTTATCAGCTTAACCTGTTATCGCTTACGCAAAGCGCCGTTTACTTTGTCCAATACTCAGCCGTGCTATTGTCTTTCTTTGGTGGTATCCATTGGTGGGACGCAATAAGTAATCAACGTTACGACAAGCAAATGCTAGTCGCTATGTTGCCGACCATAATTGGGTGGTTGTGTTTAGTGTTCTCTCACGACGTGAAGGTGTTTGGCGTGTTATCGCTAAGCTACGTCGCCGTACTTATTTACGACAAGTTTATCCTTAGTCTTCCTAAAGAGCAGATTGTAAGTTACATAAGTTTGCGGATGGGATTAACAAGTGTCGTTGTTATCTGTCACGCCTGGATGATTTACTTGCTCGTCTAACGTTGTTACTAACAGCTTAGCGTTAAAGGCATGACATTAGTTAATTGCAAAAAAAGTAATAGAGGCAAAAGCCTGCGGTGCTTAAGCGAGTGTCTAACTCAAGCCACAAGGTTACGCATAACCAGCTCAAGCTATTGATAAATAGAGATTTAACAAGTTTAAATCTCGAAAACAAAAAAGGCGATAATATCACTATATTATCGCCTTCGTTTTTTACTTATCTAGGGCCTGTTGACCTAGCGTTATTAACGAAAAGTACCGTGGTTATTCAGCGCGAATAAGCGAAAGTAGCTCTTCGGTTTTTTGTTCCATCAACGCAATGTCGCCTTTACTTTCGACGTTTAAACGAATAACTGGCTCAGTATTCGATTTGCGTAAATTAAAGCGCCATGTGCCAAACTCCAGACCCAAACCATCGGTAGTATCGATTACGCTGGCTAGTGGCTGATACTTACTTGTAACGTGTTCCAGCGCTGCGTCAGCATCTTTTAGTTTACTGTTAATTTCACCAGAAGATGGAAACGCTTCAATTCGCGCTTTTACCATGCTCGCTAGTGTTTGCTTTTTCACACACACCAATTCTGCAATTAGCAACCAAGGGATCATGCCTGAATCACAGTAGGCAAAATCTCTAAAGTAATGGTGCGCGCTCATTTCACCGCCATAAACCGCATCTTCTTTGCGCATACGCTCCTTAATAAACGCATGGCCGGTCTTCGACTTAATAGGTGTACCACCAGCATTCGCTACGATATCTTCTGTATTCCAGTATACGCGAGGGTCATAAATGATTTTACTGTCAGTGTTTTTCTCGATAAAGGCTTCAGCAAGCAAACCCACGATGTAATACCCTTCAATAAATTCACCATCAGCGTCAAACAAGAAGCAACGGTCGAAATCACCATCCCATGCAATGCCAAAATCAGCTCCCGACGCTTTAACAGCGTCAGCCGTGTCAGCACGGTTTTCAGGTAACAATGGATTGGGGATGCCGTTTGGAAATGTACCATCAGCATTGTGATGTACTTTAACAAACTCTATCGGAACACCCTGCACTTTCATTTCTTTTTCAATAGCGTCTAGCGCGGGGCCTGCGGCACCATTACCTGCATTAACCACCACTTTTAACGGCGTAAAATTGCTCAAATTAACATAAGAAAGCATGTGAGAAACATAGTCAGACATACACGATTTAACCGCATATTTATCGGTTTCATAAAGCTTATCTTCTTTTACATGAGCCGTACCATTGAAAAACGCATCGGCGTCAATTGTCGCACCGTTTGTGTAGTGTGCTAATCGCTCTGACACGAAGCTATCTTCTAGTGCTTCCGCTTTCTCTTTTATCGCGTTTAGGCCTGTGTCGCCACTAATTGGAACAGAGCCTGACTTCACCAGTTTCATGCCGTTATAATTAATGGGGTTATGACTTGCCGTGACTTCAATACCGCCATCAACGCCAAGGTGTTTGGTCGCGAAGTAAATTTCTTCTGTTCCTGCCATGCCAATATCGGTCACTGTTGCACCAGCGTCAATAAGACCAGCGCTTAACGCTAATTTTAATGGTGTTGATGTAAGACGCACATCACTACCAACAACAACAGTTTTCGCATTTAATTCTTGCGCAAACGCATAGCCAATTCGATACGCTACATCTTCAGTCAGTTGTGAGTTCAATTCGCCACGAATATCGTACGCTTTAAAGCAGGTAATTGGGGTTGCCATTTGGATCGAAATTCCCTGTGTATTAACTATTTATGATTACATTATCGCCTTTTACAACAAAAAAGCGCATACGCCCCTTGTTATTGTCGTAAAAGAGATTAGACATACCGATATTAAATCATTAGAGGGAGTGAATTACTAATTCAATTTGAACAGCGCAACGTTTTGCTCACGCTGTTTTCAATCGATGAGTTTAAAGCGCGAGTTCGAAGTAGATACTGTTATGGAAAGCGCCTTGATGACGATACTTTCGGCGAAAGCACAGCTTAGGACTAAAACCATTCTTGATAAGGACTTTTTCAGAAGCGGCGTTATTATCAATTACTTCAGCAGTGAGCAAATTTATGCCCATGCTTTTGGCCTCCTCAATTAAAAATGAGACGCAGTGAGAAGCAATGCCTTTTCCACAATCCTTCTCTGCAACTCGATAGCCGATTTCCGCCTTGTCGCCTGCTCTATTTTTAATGTTAGCACGCGCTACAATCTGGTCATTTCGTTGCTCATCAACAAGCACATAACCCCAAGCTCTATTCTGCTGTTGTAAGTAAAGCAATTCGCTAATGTGGTAGCCAACGCCATCCAATGAATAAAACGCTGCCTCTCTTGGTGCTATAGACAATTCAAAATAGGCTTTGTTACTACGCTCAAATTCTAAAAGTGATAGCACGTGTTTTTCGGCGACGCTTTCAAAATGCATTGGCAGTGCTGCTCCTTGCTGAACCTAGCCCAGTCTAATACCAGTCCGCATAGATAATTACCCATCGTCGAATCAAATCAGGCAAACCTTGTATCTACTTTGCTAATGAACCGCTTTGGTAATCGTTAAATGCCTGAACAATTTCCTGCTGAGTGTTCATTACAAAAGGCCCATATTGGACAACAGGCTCTTTAATAGGTTTACCTGAGACCACTATAAACTTACAACCTGTATCAGCGGATACAGATAGATGCTTGCCACTTTGTGACAAAACACCCAGCTCTCCCTGCGACACAATTGTTTCTTTGCTAAGTTCGCCGCTATTAATGACCACGTTTCCCTCGTACACATAAATAAAGGCAGCTTCATCCGAACCCAGTGCAATTTCCGAACTCCCGCTTCGTAGTGCAACGTCTAAAAAAGTAGGAGCAACCGCCGTTGTCTTCACAGGCCCTTTCACACCGTCAATTTCACCTGCTAACACTTTGATTACTGCATCTTGAATGTGTACTGTAGGCACACTATCTGGCTGTATGTCTTGATAGTTCGGCGCTGACATTTTCTCTACGGCCGGAAGATTCACCCACAGCTGAAAGCCTTGTAACAAGCCCTCCTCCTGCTCCGGCATTTCTTCATGTATTATGCCTCGGCCCGCATTCATCCATTGAATGCCACCAGCATCAATAACCCCCTCATTGCCTACAGAGTCTTTATGGAGCATTTTTCCTGCAAGCATATAAGTAACTGTCTGAAAACCACGGTGAGGATGTGGTGGAAAACCAGCAATGTATTCACCTGGATTATCTGAACCAAAAAAATCCAACATTAAAAAGGGATCGAGGCGAGGTAGATCAGGTTGTCCGATAATACGAGTAAGCGACACCCCCGCGCCATCACTTGTTGGCATACCTGTAACCACTTTCTCTATCGATTTTTGTTCACTCACTTCCACTGACATAATGTGTATCTACCTTAAATCTTAACCTTCACTATCTTTTACGAGCTTCACGTTTAGCTTTTTGTATTACCGACCTTGGGTGCTTCAACGTCCCATTTTATCGCGACCGTGAGGCGACATAAGATCTTGCTCTGGCCCAACGGGGATTACCTGGGTTGGATTTATCATAGTATGGCTGTAGTAATAGTGCCTTTTGATATGGTCGAAGTTTACCGTTTCAGCAACACCCGGAACTTGATAAAGTTCTTTCATATAGCCGTAGATGTTTGGATAGTCTGCGATTTGCTTTTTATTGCATTTAAAATGCCCGTGATACACAGCGTCGAAGCGTATCAGCGTGGTAAATAAGCGCCAGTCTGCTTCTGTTATTTTGCTGCCAACCAAATAACGTTGTTTGCTCAACCTTTCTTCAACCCTATCTAGGGCGCAGAACAATGCAGTTACTGCCTCTTCATAGGCCTCTTGCGTTGTAGCAAATCCAGCTTTGTACACGCCATTATTTATGTCGTGATACACCATATTGTTGATGGCATCAATTTCTTCACGTTGGGCGTTAGGATAATAATCGTCTTCATTATCAGTCAGTGAATTAAACCCACTGTTAAAAATACGGATAATTTCAGCTGATTCATTATTAACGATAGTTTCTGTTCGTTTGTCCCAAAGGATTGGAACAGTGACACGGGTGGTTATCTCAGGTTCTGCCTTAGTATAAATTTGATGCGCATAATCAAAGTTATAAAGCTTATCTCCCGTTGATCCTGGGTAACCTTTAAACTCCCAGCCTTGATCAAGCATCTCAGGGTGTACCACCGAAACATCAATATGCGCTTCCAATCCCTTTAACTTTCTAAATATGAGCGCTCTGTGGGCCCAAGGACAAGCTAACGAGACATAAAGATGATAGCGACCAGATTCAGCGGGAAACGTGGAACCATCTTCATTACTAACTTTGTCACGAAATTTAGATGCTTGGCGCTCAAATTTCCCACCATTTTTGCTGGTGTCGTACCACTTGTCTTGCCATTTTCCATCAACGAGTAAGCCCATATGCCTGCCCCTTTTTATTACTTCATTAAACAATGAATTCATTTAAACATGTATTGGGTAGAACGTATGTCGCTTAAAATCGGATTTATTATTCGAAAAAACTGGAGTGTATTGATCTTTAGTGTTCACTTTTGAGATGATGCGCGCCCTGCTAGCGTGTTTGCACGTTTTTGTGTGAACACACGCCTTTAAGTTAGTTTATTTTTAAGTGAAGTGAAACATGTCTGATGATCCACGTTTAGGCGGTATTGTGCGTTTGTATGGCGCACAGCAAACTAATAATTTAGCTAACAGTCATGTGGCTGTAGTCGGCATTGGCGGTGTGGGAAGTTGGACTGCAGAAGCACTAGCTCGTTCGGGCATAGGTACTATAACTCTTATTGATTTAGACGATGTTTGCGTAACTAATACAAATCGCCAAATTCACGCGCTTTCCAATACCATAGGGGAAGCAAAGGTCGACGCTATTGCATCGAGAATTCACTTGATAAATCCTGCTTGCAAAGTGAACTGTATTGAGGATTTTGTCACTCCAGAAAATACGGCCACGCTTTTAACCAAAGAAATGCACGCTGTAGTCGATGCCACTGACAGTATTCGCGCTAAAGCGGCGATGATAGCTCACTGTAAACGCAATAAAATTCCCATTGTTACGGTTGGCGGTGCGGGCGGTCAAATAGACCCAACTCAAGTCACTAAAGGCGATTTAGCTAAAACAACACAAGACCCCCTAGCAGCTAAGCTACGCAGTGAGCTTAGACGTAACTATAATTTTAGTAAAAACCCAAAACGCCGCTTTGGCGTTGAATGTATCTATTCAACAGAGCAATTGCGCTACCCACAACCTGACGGCTCGGTTTGTTACAACAAATCTGCAATGGAAGGTGGTACTCGACTAGACTGTGCTGGCGGCTTTGGTGCTGTGGTCACGGTAACCGCCACCTTTGGTATGTTTGCCGCTGCAAGTGTAATAAATAGATTAACTGGACAAAAATAGACTTTGGCCGATAACTTGCGCACAATAGTCAAAAACTTATAACACCTTGTCTTAACGACTTTTTAAGCGTTAGCTTGTTATAACAAAAGTATCGGTGAGAAGGAGAACAACATGTCACCTGATGAACTCAATAAATTAATGGCAGATTGCGCGAAGGACGCTGTGGTAACAGCAGCTGATGAGTTCGATATTGTACTCGACCACTCACCCGCTAGCGTAGCACTGGTGGACGATATTTTACTTAGTTTCGTAGATAAATATCACGATTTAGCGTTAGAAGATGAAGCAGTGTTCACCATCTGTAATATCTTTGGCGCTTACGTTGGAGAAATTTTAAAAGCGCAGCTAGATGGTGAATGGATTTACGATCAGTCAAATCCTAAAGCACCTGCCGTTTTTCTCCAGGTTGGTGAAAATACCTATGCCTTAGCGGGTATTTGCTATGAACGTCTGGTTAACGACAGTCAAATCAGCGTATTTGCCTACTATGAACAGGCGTTGGGGAACCACTTACGCAGCCACTAACGTTCTCACAGATTTTGCACTCAGTTTAACGTATGTTCAATTGAGTGCATTAAATATATTTCCAATAAAGATGTTTTTGGAGAATGAGGTTCAGGGGTTAGGTGTTTCCCAATCCTCTACCATCCACTTTAAATGACGACTTTTTGAAATTGCGTACAAGGCTATACTGTAAAAAACGATTTTAACACCCGTAATAGTTTCAAACCCCCAGTGATGATGCATAGAGTAGTAAAGCTGAACACTCAACAATGCCAACACCCCCAATTGAGCCAGTGGAATAACCCATCGGCGCCATGCTAAAAAGCCTTTTTTCCATAAGCGATCTCGTTGGCTAACCAAAGATAACGCAATTAACACAGGTAAACTTGCCGCTAACCCCAACCCTAACGTTTCTTTTTGTGGGTAAAAGAACGTAAGTAGCTCACTAGTTTGAGTGCGGGAAGCCAGAGAAAAGACGAACGCGAGCCAGTCAATGCATAGAAGTATAAACACGCTGTAAAGCCAACGGGGAGGAAGAATTCGCCCTGACTCATCATAAAAAGTTAGCGGTAATTTAAGCATGCATTCACTTCTATTTTATTAATTTGAACCCTAAAGCGCATTCAACTCTGATAATGTTTACTTTCAAGAAGTGTTAAATGTGGGGGTGAGTAAGGTATTTTTAAACCTTGTTCGTGCCGCTTTTACAATGAAACCCGTGGCCGTTTAAACTTGTTTTCACATTTAGTGCCTAACTTACGGCTGTACTGTGAGAATACGTCAATAATTTATATCTTGGTCGCTAATTATATATACTGCGTACAAGCATGTTTTCCTGTATAATCCGCGGCCATTTTAAGCTCAGTCATTTTCCAGGTGATATTTTAGATGACAGTAGAAACGTTTAATCCAAACAAAGTAGTAAATAAAACCACCACGCTAGAAACGCCAGTGAAGGTATTAAGTGACAACAAACCTTCGCAACAAAGCAATGGCAGCAGAATTGGTTTTGTTAGCTTAGGTTGCCCTAAGAACTTAGTTGATTCAGAGCGTATTCTTACTCAACTTCGCACCGAAGGTTATGACGTAGTCCCTACCTACAACGATGCCGACTTGGTTATCGTTAACACCTGTGGATTCATTGACGCGGCGGTAGAAGAGTCATTAGACACCATAGGCGAAGCACTTAAAGAAAACGGCAAAGTTATCGTTACCGGGTGTTTAGGTGTTAAAGAAGACGAAATTAGAGAGCTTCATCCAAATGTACTGGCTATCACGGGGCCTCATGCCTACGAAACGGTAGTTGAGCAAGTACACGATCATCTTCCAAAACCCCAGCACAATCCGTTTGAAGATCTTATTCCTGATCACGGCGTAAAATTAACGCCTCGCCATTATGCTTATTTAAAGATTTCAGAAGGCTGTAACCACCGTTGTACCTTCTGTATCATTCCTTCTATGCGTGGCGACCTTGTCAGCCGCCCAGTGGGTAACGTACTCGATGAAGCTAAGCGTTTGAAAGACGCTGGTGTTAAAGAGCTATTGGTTATTTCACAAGACACTAGCGCCTATGGTGTTGATGTTAAGCACAGAACGGGCTTTTGGAACGGCATGCCGGTTAAAGCACACATGCAACAGTTGTGTGAAAAGCTGGGCGAAATGGGCATTTGGGTCCGATTACATTACGTATACCCTTACCCACATGTTGATGACCTAATTCCACTGATGAACGAAGGAAAGATTCTTCCTTACTTGGATATTCCGTTTCAACACGCCAACAAACGTATTCTCAAATTAATGAAACGCCCAGGTAGTGCTGAGCGCGTACTAGAGCGCGTTAAAAAGTGGCGCGAACAGTGCCCATCATTAGTCATTCGTTCGACATTCATCGTCGGCTTTCCGGGCGAAACGGAAGAAGAGTTTGAAGAGTTATTGGACTTCCTTCGCGAAGCGCAGCTTGATCGTGTTGGTGCATTCGCCTATTCCCCTGTTGAAGGTGCAAGAGCAAATGACCTCCCTGACCCAGTGCCAGAAGAAGTGAAACAAGCTCGCCTTGCACGGTTTATGGAAGTACAGGGCGAAATAAGCGCAGCGCGACTTCAAGCGAGAATCGGTAACGAATATCAAGTTGTTATCGACAGCGTTGATGCTGAAGGTGCCGTCGGCCGTACCTATGCAGACGCACCGGAAGTTGATGGTCTGGTTCATTTAAACGGTGTTTATGACGTAAAACCTGGCGATCGTGTATGGGCTGAAGTTATTCACGCTAACGAACACGACGTATGGGCAGTATTGTCTGAAGACCAAGACGAAGAAGACGAAGGCGCTGATCCCGCGCTGTAACTTTCGATTAACTGCAGTCTAAACTCGAAAGTCATCTATTCGTTATTTTTGTAACCCTATCGGCTAATTGCCAGTCGATAGGGTTTTATGTATAACAGACCCTATACATAATTAAACAAGTAAAACTATCAATGCCATCTTCTGTGGTACGTGAATAAAATATGGCAATGTTACCCTACTCCAAACTGAAACACTCTTCCCGCCACATCTTGTCATTTGGCATAGTGCTCATTTTGACTTTCGTATTCAACCCTCGTGCACTTGCCAGTACAGAGTGTAAGACTTTACACACCGCGGGAGCACAACAGTGGTTTCCCTACGCATTTAACGAGTTTGAAAGAAGGTTGAAAGCTACGGGGATAGCATTTGACGTTTTAACCCTGCTAGCACGGGATTTAGGTGTCACACTAAAGATAGAAACCGGGCTCCCCTGGAAACGAATAGAATCCAAACTCGACGCGGGCGAGCTTGATATTTTGGCGGGAAACTATTGGAACGAAGCTCGTAGTCGAAAATGGCTTATCACCGCACCGTTTGCAGCAGAAGAGGTTTACGTTGTGCTCTCTCCTTCACTTTCTCAAACGCGAGGTACCGACCTTTCGCTTAACGCACTCGCGCAATATATTGGTGTGATGCCTCGAGGAATAAGCTTAGGTGAAAAATTCGATAGCATTAAATCAAACTTGAATATTATCGAAGTTAAAGACCACGACAAAATGTATGAAATGATGCGTCGACATCGTGCTGATTACGCAGTTTCACCACAAAGCGCAGCACTAAG
This sequence comes from Alteromonas sp. G4i13, assembly GCF_054960505.1. Classification (NCBI taxonomy): domain Bacteria; kingdom Pseudomonadati; phylum Pseudomonadota; class Gammaproteobacteria; order Alteromonadales; family Alteromonadaceae; genus Alteromonas; species Alteromonas sp. G4i13. The sequence goes on from NZ_JBHNYX010000038.1 coordinate 21,525, forward strand.
CCACTTGAACGACCCAGAAAATGACGGCATGCGAATAAGCCAGTCACCTATATCTTCAAACAATGTACATTTTGCTATCTCCGCCAAATCTAAGTGCGCATCACTATTTCCAGAGTTTAACCAAGCCCTTAGCGCTCGTTTAAAAGACGGGTCTATTAAGCAAATCATTGATACGTATGATTTAACGCGCTAAAGCTATGGCGCATTGGAATCATGTAGTTAAGAACACGTGTAGTTAAGGACACGTACAGTTAAAGACAGGTGTAGTTTAAAAGTAAAAGAGCGCTTTTCGTAAGCGCTCTCTTGGTGTTATTGCATTATTGATTGAGTTTGTGGTAAGCCAACATTAAACCTACCAAGGCAACTCGTCACCATTTGAATGGATGAAGCGACCTGAGTTAGATACATTTAGCTCATCTATGCGTTGTGACAAACGCTCAGCACAGGTATCAGCATCAATATCTCCCGCTCCATTCACCATTTCTGTTTGAACGAATCCAGGATGGAAAATACCTACTGCAATCCCCTTGGGCTTCAGATCATTCGCCATGGATACTCCCGCCGCGTTTAGTGCGGCTTTGGACATTCGGTAGCCATAGTAGCCGCCTGAACCATTGTCTGCCATTGAACCCATTCGACTGGTAATCATGGCAATTTTACCGTCTTTTGCCATTGCGGGTAATAGTGTTTGAGTAACTAACAATGGACCTAATGCATTAACCCTAAATTGATAATCGATGGTATTTGGATCCCAATCGTCAATACTCTCGCGTCCGAGCACTCCGGCATTATTAATGAGCAAATCGATGTTAACGTCCATTAAAGGTGCAAGCTTTTCAGCCAACATTTCTGGTTGGGATACGTCCACACCTTTGATGATTGTCACACCTGCACTGTTTAGCTCGTCGCAACTGTTTCGACAGGTAGCATAAACTTTCGCACCACGTGCTTTATATTGCTTGGTGAGCGCAAGGCCTATGCCTCTGTTGCCACCGGTAATAACTACGTTCATAACGGTTCCCTTGTTACTATGTGTATGCGTTTAAAAGGTTTCACTTACCTTTTACAAGAACTGGCTGTTTAGATAAGGCTTATTGCTAATTTACTAAAAAGCATCAGCCCTATTTCAGCACTCATTTCTTATTAACTTATAGTCTTTAAAAGACGTTCTAGATCTTCCGGGGTATCAATTCCAACAGGCGGTGGCGCTATCGCCACCTCACAGTGAATCTTATCGCCATACCATATGGCTCGAAGCTGTTCTAAGGATTCAATTTGCTCCAGAGAGCTAGGCGCATAGGCAACATATTGCTTAACGTATTCAGCACGATAGGCATAAATACCTATATGGCGTTTGTACAGCGACGTATTTGCAGATTGCGGGTTTGCCATCATGTGATCGCGTTCAAAAGGAATAGGAGAACGTGAAAAATAGATAGACTCACCCTTTTCGTTTACCAACACCTTAACGATATTGGGGTTAAACACATCCTCAACACGTTCAATAGGCGTAGATAACGTAGCCATCTGACACTGAGGCGCATTGGCAAGATTATCTGCAACCTGCCTGATGTTTTCGGCGGGAATAAATGGCTCATCCCCCTGTACGTTAACGACAATAGTAGAACTCGCCATGCCTTCTTTTTCGATAACCTCGGCAATGCGCTCTGTTCCAGATTGGTGGTTGACAGACGTCATGCATACTTGAGCAAAACCAAGCACGACGTTTTGAATACGTTCATCGTCCGTGGCAACAATGACGTTATCGGCTCCAGCTTCTTTAGCACGTTCAACCACATGTTGAATCATCGGCTTTCCGTCAATAAGCGCTAAGGGTTTGCCAGGAAACCGACTTGAGCCGTATCGAGCAGGGATCACAACTGTAAATGACATAACTTTATTTCGCCCTTATTTACCACTTAGTTTAACGTTTTATTACCGTGTTGCGTCTACATCGTCTAACGACAATGCTGTTGCTTTACTTTCGATAAGTACAGGGATGCCATCTTTAATATCGAAAGCCAATCTATCAAATCGACACACTAACTGGGTGCTATCATCACTCAGAACTAATTTTCCCTTACACACTGGGCAAGCCAAAACTTCTAAAAGCTTTTTATCAAAGGCCATTGTTATTATTCCTGTCCGTCTTGGTTGATCTTCAAACCTGCCTTGGCAAGTTTCACATTTACTAAATTAAAAAAGTCTGGCGCTAAATGCGCGGTAACAGGTAAAAACCAGCAGTCGTTATGAGCAAAAGGTGCAGCTTTAACGGCGTCTTTTTCTGTCATTAACACTCTGCCATTGGGTATGTCTGACCGTGTGATCGCATGGTGATCCGCCAGCGGTGTAGCCGAAGAAAGCTGAATACCCATTTCTTTAAGCTGAGAGAAAAAACGCTGAGGTGAACCTATTCCAGCAATTGCGCTGCACGGCACTTTTTGTATCTCTTCAAGGGGACTGGTACTTACTCTGTTTGAAACAGAGGTGAAGTCCCCTGCTACTAAGGTCATTAAATATTGAGGCGCTACAGCATGGCTAAATGTCGGCATCGAACGGCTATTATGTATTAGCGCATCAACGGTACCAAGGCGCCATTGTCCTTCGCGAAGGGGCCCCATAGGCAGCAAATAACCACTGCCTACTTTTCTGTCGTCCATCACTACAATTTCAACGTCGCGATGAAGCGCGTAATGTTGAAGACCGTCATCACAAATAATTAAATCACAGTGTAATTCGTCACTTAAGTACGCGGCTCCTCGTGCGCGGACTGGATCGATAACAACGTCGCACTGGCTTCTAATGGCCAGTAAACGAGGTTCGTCACCCACTTCAGACGCATCATCTTCGCCTTTCACTAATCGCGGGTATTCTGGTGATTTAGCGCCATAGCCCCGACTTAAAATACCGACCTTTATGCCCTGCTTCTGGTAATAATCGGCTAAAGCTAATACGACCGGCGTTTTTCCGTTGCCGCCCACTGATATGTTGCCAACGACAATCACGGGAGCATTAGCCTTAAAGGCCTTTTTGAGTCCAATTTTAAAAAGTAATCGTCGAATTGCCGAAATAAAGTAGAACAGTAGCGCAAATGGTGAGAGCAGCCACACTAAAGGATGGCCGAAATACCATTTATCATGCTTGGTTTTACTTTGTGATTGACTCACTTAGTCTCACCAAATTGCAACGCGTGCAGTTGCGCGTAGTGACCACCTTTTTCAAGCAATTCGTTGTGTTTACCTTTTTCAATAATGCGCCCCTGCTCCACTACCATAATGCAATCTGCGTTTTCGATGGTAGACAAGCGGTGCGCCACAACAATGCTGGTGCATCGTTTTTGCAGCGTTTCTAATGCGTCTTGGATCAAACGCTCAGACTCTGTATCAAGGGCAGATGTCGCTTCGTCAAGAATAAGTATGGGCGCTTCGGCAAGTATTGCCCTTGCAATGGCAATACGCTGACGTTGGCCACCAGAAAGCATTAAGCCGTTTTCACCAATAATCGTATCTAACCCTTCAGGCAAGTTTGATAAAAACTCTTCAACGTGCGCCATTTTTGCCGCATTCTCGATGTCTTTGCGAGATACATTTTGGCGCGCACCATAAGCAATATTGTTAGCTATGGTATCGTTAAATAGCGTAACGTTTTGCGATACCACGGCAAACTGCGCCCGCAGATCTTTAAGATCAATATCGTTGAGCGCCGTGTCATCCAAGCGAATTTCACCTTCTTGCGGTACATAAAAGCGTGTAAGCAGCGACGAGATGGTCGATTTACCACTTCCCGAGCGCCCTACCAAAGCAATCGACTGCCCAGGGTTTGCGATAAAGCTCACATTCGATAACGCGGGCGTCTGTTTTCCTGGATAAGAGAACGTAACGTCGTCAAATTCAATTTTTCCTGTTGCGCGCTCTACTTTGGTTTTCCCTTTATCTTCTTCGTCTGCTTCATCAAGAATTTCAAAAATACTCGCGCAGGCTGCCATACCTTTTTGAAATTGGTTATTAATGGTAGTGAGCTGTTTAAGGGGCTTCAGCAGCATTACCATGCAAAAGACCACATTGATAAATACACCTGCAGTAAGCTTTTCAAGCATACCAGGCGTGCTGGCAATAAACAGAACGACTGCAAGGGCAATTGACGCTATTACCTGTATTGAAGACACACTCAAAATAGAAGTGACATTCAACTTCATTGACTGTTGACGGTTGTGATTGTTTTTCTGCTCGAAACGCTTTTGCTCTATTTCTTGACCGCCAAACATGATCACAACTTTGTGACCTTTCACCGCTTGCTCTACCGACGATGTTAGGTTGCCCATTGATTGTTGAATGTTTTTACTTACAACGCGAAAACGCTTACTAACGATAGAAACAATCACTGCCACAATCGGGCCAATTAAAAGAAATATGAGAGAAAGCTGCCATGAGTAATAGAACATGACACACAGCAAACCGATGACCAGTGCGCCTTCCCTCACCAATGTTAGCAGCGCCTTACCAGATGCATTAGCCACTTGCTCTGTGTCGTAGGTGACTTTACTGATAAGCCCGCCAACCGCATGATTATCGTGAAATGCCACTGGAAGATGAATATATTTTTCAAACAACTGCTGGCGCATGCGCATTACCACCTGAGCACCAATCCAGCTTAGCGTGTAACTACCTAAAAAGTTGAAAACACCCCGTAACAAAAAGAGCGGCACAATCGCATATGCGGCTAGACGTAGATAGTCATGGTCGTTTTTCCCCAGTGATTCGTCAATCATTGGCTGAAGCTGGGAAAATACGAAGGTATCTACCGCGGAATAACCAATCATACCGATGATGGCAAAAACGAAAGGCACTTTATACGCTTTAAGATACTGTAAAAAGCGCTTAATTTGATAATCCGAGTTGTCGGCTTGTTGCATGTAGTTTTTTTAACCTGTTTGAAACGTTAACAAAAACGCGTTGGAAGTATTGTACTCGTTCTCGCTCTAATTCACTAATATAGCGGCAAAATTGGTTAGTCTGCCAACTAAGTGAATAATGTGTGGCCACTTCATACCTATTTAAAGGTATTCGTGCACATCTTCGTTTCGTTACAAGCTAATATTTTTGGCATTTGACGATATTATTTAGTCTTTGAGGTGTCGCGGTGTAATGCCTGGTAAATACCAGCGTTTTTTCAACGTTCCACGTTGGGAATCTATATGGAAAGAATTCTTATCGAAGGTTGCGCTTATATATCCGTGATAGCTTGTTAAATATTGCGTTACGCCCAAACGCTCGTAACGTTTAGCCACAACATACGCAGGAAACTGCCATCGATTCTCATAACCTTGCGTAAAGATCACAGCTTTTGGTGCGACGTGTTCTATAAAAACATTAGTAGAAGATGTTTTGCTTCCGTGATGCGGCGCAATAAGAATGTCGGCACTTAGATTTGTAGAACTCGCTAAAGTATCCATTGAAGCCCCCTCTGAAAAACCATCCATGATTTCACGGGTTATCAACGCGTACTCACTTGTTTTCTCAATGTCACCAGGAATTAACACGCTACCAGCGTCGCTTGTTATTTTAACCACACACGACATGGCATTGTTGTCTTCTTTGTTGCCATTTGGCGGCCATAGAAAATTGATTGTTAAGTTCTGCCAGCGTATACGCTTTCCTCGCTCACAACCTAATGTTGGTGTGTAGAAAGTGGCTTTTTTAGCTAAGGCGTGTTGTCCAATGGCTAATGCCCCACCTGCATGATCGTTGTCACTATGCGTATGAACTACAACATCTATATTTGAAATATGCTTACTTTCTAAAAAAGGTAACAGGTGTTTCGTTGCAGTATGAGCATTGCCATTAAACTGAGCGCCAGAATCAATAATCATAGCCCGACCTCCCGCAGTCACTGCAATAGCACTGGCCTGGCCCGCATCAAATACATGCAGCGCCCATGCCGATTCATTGGTAGGTAACCACTTTTGAAAAATGCTTAGCGATGGGAGCAAGAGAAGCGCTACGCAGATAGCTTTGTACCGCCATGTTGGCAAAAGAAAAATAAAAAAAGCGACAATTAGACAAAGTGCCGCACCACTACTTACGTAAAAACTGATAGCGCTCCCAGAAAACTGACTAAGAACGTTCAAAAGCGATAACAAATACCCTAAACACACATCACTGTAATGCATAAGCATGCCCGTAACTTGTTGTGCGAAAGGCAACTCAGCAAAATGAAGGACTAACAACGAAATTAAACAAATAGGTAAAAGTAACGATATGATGGGCAAGGCGATTAAGTTGGTAACAACTGCAACAAAACTGGCGCTACCAAACCATATTAGGGTTAGGGGCATCATTATTACGGTAAGTGCTACTTGTAGTTTAAACAAAGACACATACCATGGTGCTCGCTGTAGCCCCCAAACAACAACTAAAAACCAAATGCACAGTACAGCCCCTATGCTCAAGTAAAAGCTAGCGCTTAATATAGAGAGAGGAAACAGCAACAAGCTCAAAGTAAGCATTGTGAGCGCAACATTTACTGGCCGCCATGCATGTCGAGAAAGAGACAGCACGCTCCCCATAGTTACCAGTATCAGCGCACGCACAACCGGCAATGCGCTTCCACTAAGCAACGCGTAACAAAAACAAGCAGCGACAAGCACACAAAGCACAGAGGCTCTAATTGGCGCGCTGGTTTCAAACATCTTACTTATTTGCTGCTCTCTGTTCTTTCGACCTGTTGCCGGATAGTTGATGGAGGCTGAACGTACTAACCAATATTTCGCTCTGCCTAATAGGCCTGTAACATGCGTGAGTAAAAATATAACGGGGTTAAAAAACAATAGGCAGACCCCAGCGATAAGTGATAGATGCATGCCTGATATACTAAACATGTGCCCAGTGCCGGTGCGTTGTAACAGAGTCCAATCACCCAACGTGAAGCCCGTTTTATCCCCTAGCAGCAATGCGCGCCACCATTTTTCATGAACAAGGTCTAGCTTCTGCAATGTTGTAGCAAGTTCATAACGCACTGAGTGATTATGCTTTGTTTTATCGTGCTCTATCGACTTGATATAGCCAGTTGCATGAATAAATTGGCTAACCAACTGCTGTTGTCGGCTAGCTCCAACAGGATTAGCCGTACCGTATGCAGGTTTAAGTTTTACAATTGCGGTGAAGGTATCGCCGTTGTGCAAACAATTTAATTTCACCTGAGACGGAGAAACTGATTGAGGCCGCACGCCTATAGTTCCCTGTTGAGCATATGCGATTTTCTTGTTGGCTAAGCCTTCGCTTTTTCGATCATTTGGGAATTCATAACGTTGGTGAGTAAGACGAGCTTTGAAATTAAACGTGCTAGTTAAAACACGCTTAGGCAAGGGGGAAAGTATACCGTTGTCTAGAAATGTCGCTGTGCTTTCACGGTTGACAGACTCAATAGCGACAACATACTGATAAGCCGCATCCGGCACGCTAGCAGTGCCGAAGATACATCCCCCCGACACAACTCGACCTGAAATTGTGACATCTTGTTGAATTTTCCCTTGGGGCAGTTGCCAAGCGTAGTAAAAATGCCCTACACTCGCCACCCAAAGTACTCCAGACAGCAGTCCGCTCACTGCCCAACATAGCAGCACCTCTGGAAATGCATGATGTTCAGCGGGTTTTGTCGTCGAAATGAATATAATGATAGTCACAGATATTATTAAAATGGCAATCATCAATGCCATGCTGTGAGTACTTGGAAGTATTTGCCAGAAAACTGCACTTATTGCGCTAGCGCAAAAACAGCTTAAGCAAATTGTGATACGATTGACCATGTTTTCACGTAGCAATTGACAGTGAGTGAATGTGGGTGGTGCAAATTCATGTTGCGCAATTCCGTTTACTGTAGTTTTTTCTGTCTTTTTTGATTTTATTTTCGAGATGCATTGATATTTATGCCTAAGAAATTTATCCGACGTTTTTTGCCAGATCACCAAAGCATTAAGCAAAACAAAGCTTTAAAAATTTTTGGTAGCGTATTGCACGAGCCCAATCTTTGGCACTTAAACCGTCGTTCTGCATCTGGTGCATTTGGCATAGGTTTATTTTTCGCGTTTTGGCCGGTACCCTTTCAAATGTGGCTTTCTGCCGGTTTAGCTATTCCATTTCGCGCAAACCTGCCCTTATCTGTTGCAACTGTTTGGGTGACTAACCCTTTTACTATTCCGCCTATATTTTATGGGGCATACAAGGTTGGTACTACTGTACTTGGGACCAAGCCTGAGCATTTTGAATTTCAGTTTAGTTGGCAGTGGGTTGTAGAAAGCATTAATACCATTGGCCCTGCATTTTTAGTCGGGTGTGGAATTTGCTCGGTTGTGTTTGGTCTAGCGGGTTATTTCTCTTTAAACTGGGTTTGGCGCTTTCAAGTGAAAAAAGCCTGGGAAAGACGCAGACAAATGCGGAATCAAGAAGTCCACTAGCGTGAGAGCCCTACACTTGAGGGTTTGTAGAAATATTTACCTTTTCTCAAGCCCCTTACAACGTTCAGTACAAAATACGCCGTAAAAGAAAGAGCAAGAATTACAAAAAACGCCACTTCATAGAAGTGGCGTTTTTTATTGGTAACTATCATTATGAGTTCGGCGTTAATTTATTCAGGAAAACCATTACGCCGAGCTCTGTTATTGAATTTAAGCCAGACAGGCTACTTTTCATGCTCTGATAAAAAAGCGATAAGCGCAGCTTCGTCCCATACCTCCACATCTAGCTCTTGTGCTTTGGTTAGCTTGGAACCCGCTTTTTCACCTGCTACAAGAAAGTCGGTATTCTTACTTACCGAGCCTGCCACTTTTGCACCAAGTAACTGCAAACGGGCTTTCGCATCAGAACGCCCCATTTCGCTAAGCGTACCGGTAATAACGCATGTTTTGCCTTCAAGAGGCAAATTATCCGAATCTGGCTTTTCAATAGCTGGCCAATTAATTCCTTCTTTTAATAGCGCATCAATAACATCGGTATTGTGTGACTCGTTAAAGAAATTGAAAATGTGGGTAGCCACCACTTCACCAACGTCTTGGACTTCAACCAGTGCTTCAAGCGACGCCTCGCGAATAGCTTCCAAGGTTTCGAAGTGCGCAGCCAAGTTTGCCGCAGTAGCTTCGCCAACCTCACGGATCCCCAATGCGTATAGGAACTTGGCAAGCGTGGTTTGCTTTGAAGCTTCAAGCGATGCCAGTAGCTTACTGGCAGACTTTTCAGCCATGCGCTCTAGCCCAACAACATCGCCTAACGAAAGCGTGAAAAAGTCGGCGGGACTGTGCACAAGATCAGCGTCAACTAACTGATCGACTAACTTGTCGCCCAGACCATCAATATCGAATGCTTTACGCGAAGCAAAATGCTTAAGCGCCTGTTTGCGTTGTGCGGCACAAATTAGTCCACCGGTGCAACGAGCAACCGCTTCATCTTCTAGTTTTTCAACCTGCGAGTAACACACTGGGCATTGGCTTGGGAAGCTAATGTCAGTTTCGCTACCTGTGCGATTAGCTTCTACCACAGACACCACCTGAGGAATAACGTCACCTGCACGGCGGATTACCACGGTGTCGCCAATTTTAACGCCTAACCTGGAAATTTCGTCCTGATTGTGAAGTGTAGCATTAGATACTGTAACTCCGCCTACAAACACGGGCTCTAAACGGGCAACCGGCGTTATCGCACCAGTCCTTCCTACCTGAAACTCAACGTCAAGTAGCTTAGTTACTTCTTCTTGTGCAGGAAACTTCTGTGCAATGGCCCAGCGAGGCGCTCGCGCCACAAAGCCAAGGGCATTTTGCAGGTCAATACGGTTAACCTTAAACACAACGCCGTCAATGTCATACGGCAAACTGTCGCGCTTTTCCAAAATGTGGTTGTAGTACGCCAAGCAGCCTTTACCGCCCTCGGCGGTGTCGATATCAGGGCACAGCGGCAGCCCCCAATTACCCAATTGCTTAAGGCGCTCGCTGTGTGTTGTGGGTAATTCAAAGCTTTCGGGTTGCACTACGCCTAGCGAGTAGGCATAAAACATCAGCGGGCGCTTGGCCGTAATTTTAGAGTCTAACTGTCGTAAACTGCCAGCCGCAGCATTACGAGGGTTCGCAAAAACCTTACCACCCGTTTCTTTTTGATGTTCGTTGAGTTTTGCAAAGCCCTCACGAGGCATAAACACTTCACCGCGCACTTCTACGCGCTCAGGATAATGCTCACCACGAAGCGTTAACGGCACATTAGAAATGGTACGCACGTTAGCCGTGATATTCTCGCCTACCTGGCCGTCACCACGGGTTGCAGCACGCACTAATTCGCCATTTTCATACAGAATACTTACCGCTAAACCATCTAGCTTGGGTTCGCAGCTAAAATCTAACGTTGCCGAATCTTTTAGTCTGTCTTTTAAACGTTTTTCGAAGGCAAGCAGTGATTCTTCATCAAAGGCGTTATCCAGCGACAGCATAGGAACATCATGGGTAACTTGTTCAAAGGCCGATAACGCTGCGCCCCCTACTTTTTGACTGGGAGAATTCGGGCTTTGAAGCGTAGGATATTGTTTTTCTAGCGCAATAAGCGCCTGCATATCTCTATCATATACTGCATCAGGAACCGAAGGGTCATCCATCACATAGTACTGATAGTTGTACTCATTAAGTGTGTTGCGAAGTGTTGCTATTTGTTGCTTTGCTTGTTCTAAAGAATCTGACATGGAGTTGTTGTCACGCCGTTTAAATAGTTAAAAGTATTACAATTCGTTGCCAAGGCCTATTCGCCCAAGCCGCTGTATGTTCCAAATGGGCTGCAAAAACCTGATCTATTTCAGTCAGGTTGTGAAACGTACAGCCACGCTACAATGCTATGGCTTGCTAGCCCTTGTTATACATCAAAGATCAATAGACCCTAATCAACAGAAAAGGACCTGGGTATGAGCCAAGTCCTTTTTTGTTTTTGCACCTACATGAATAATCCACAAGATTGAGGCGCAAGTGATAAATTAACGCTAGCTGCGCGCAATCATACGCTTGCGCTCAAACTCACGAATTTTCTCGACGTATTGCTGTAAGCCCTGCTTCGTTAATACGCTTCGGCGCCCATCAAGTACTTGTGCGCCGAACTCATCTGCCAATTTGCGGGCTGCATTGTGCATCATGTTAAACACTTGATGAGGGTCGCCCTCAATAGGCAATATCATAAACAGTGAAATACCTTGGGTTTCAAAGTTCTCTAGGTTATCAATATCGAAAACCCCAGGCTTAAACATGTTAGCAAGGCTAAACAATACTGGCCCTTTGCCATTTGAGTTTACGTGGCGGTGGAAGATGTCTTGATCGCCAAATTTAAACCCTAGCGTTAATAACATAGGTAATAGTGCAGCGCCTGAGATAGGCTCGCCTTCTGGCGTTCTTACATTTAATACTAAAACCTCGGGTTCAATCGACGACTTAGCGGTCTTTGATGTAGTTCCAGCACCATCATTACCTGACTCATTAGCACTAAAGCTTTCATCGCCAAAATCTGCGCTAGCTGCTTCACTGGTGTCAAAATCAATACGCATTTGATCGTCACCAAAATTCGGCTCTTCACGTCTTCTCACTGGCGTTTTGCTTCGTTTGTTACGTGCAAAACGTCGCGGCTGTTCATTTTCTTCATGAACATCGCTGGATGAAACAGACTCTTCGGGTGCATCTAAACTAAAATCAGCAACTTCTCTTTCGTTTTTAGCCGGCGGCTGCACTGTTTCAGGCTCTTCCTCCAGCGTTGGGTCGATATAAAACTTCTGTGCAGGACGAACTGGCTCTGCACGCCCTCTTTCTTGATGACCGCCCGCCTGACTCTGAATTGGGTCATGCGATTGTACGTTATCCGCTCTCTCCTGATTACTTGGAGTATTTGGCTGTTCGCTCTCTTCACGCTGACCATGCGACGCTAAAGACGTTTCCTCTTGCTCTTCGCCTTCACGAAGTAAGAAGCCTGGAGGTTCAGGGAACGCGGCAAGGTTTTCGTCGCCTCTGTTAGCACCTTTTGTTGATGGGCCATCGGGACGAGTTTGCCCTTTCATGTGTGGCTTCGGATTCGTAACCACAGAGCCATAGAGCTTTGGTGCTTTCTCAGCTTCTTCTTTCCCGTCAGACGGCATAGCTGAATTACCAACGCTGCTTGAGCGTTTACCCGCATGCTCACCGTGTGCGCCCTCTTTTCCATCACCGTGCTCTTTTGACGTGGCATGTTGAGACAAGCTATCCTCGTCATCAGCTTCTTCGCTGCTGTAAGCATGTTTTTCATTGATATCGTGATGCGCAGGGCTTTTTGCCGTATTCGTCGATACGTCGCTTGCAGCCTCATGCTCTTGGTTTTGTGATTTGCTAACCACGCGCACCGCGCCAATGCCAAGCTCGTCGAAGCCTTCTTGCTCGTCGGACTCGAAATCGTTGTCATCATCTTGCCACTGACGGGGCTCTAAGCGCTCTTTTTCCGAAGGCTTACTGTTTTTACGAATTTTCCAAATACCATGGGCAAGCACTGCGATGATAAAAACCGTGCCTCCAAGGAGTAAAAATAGACGTAATTGATCTTCCATTTAATTTCTTTCGCCCTTTGTTATGCTTCTGCGAAGGCTACAGCCTCGTCCACATCTACCGCCACCATGCGCGAAACTCCCGGTTCCGCCATGGTAACACCGGTGAGGTGACTGGCCATTTCCATCGCTATTTTATTGTGGGTGATATAAATAAACTGCACTGTTTGTGACATTTCTGACACTAAGTTACAAAAGCGCCCTACATTTGCATCATCCAATGGTGCATCTACTTCATCCAGCAAACAAAATGGTGCCGGATTTAATCTGAAAATAGCAAACACCAATGATAAAGCGGTTAGTGCTTTTTCTCCACCGCTTAAGAGGTGAATCGTACTATTTTTCTTACCAGGGGGGCGAGCCATTATCGCCACCCCAGTTTCTAACAAATCGTCATCGGTAAGCGCAAGATACGCCGAACCGCCCCCAAACACTTTTGGGAATAACGTTTTAAGGTCTTCGTTAACCTGTTCAAAGGTGGTAGAAAAGCGCGTGCGGGTTTCTTTATCAATTTTCCGAATGGCCGACTGTAGCGTTTCCAAGGCTTCAGTAAGGTCGTTGTGCTGTGTATCTAAATGTGACTTTCTTTCCGACTGGGTTTCATATTCTTCAACCGCAGCTAAGTTCACAGCACCTAAGCGCTGCAAATTAGCCTGCGTTTTTTCAAGGTCTTCTTGCCAGCGCTTCTCTTCGGCATCTTCAGGTAAGGTTTCTAGAATGCTCTTCAGCGACTGCTGCGTTTCATCAAGCTGTTCTAAAATCGTATTCGCACGTACCCGATATCCTTCAATATCAATGTTGAGTTTATCGATGTTTGTCTGTCGCGTTTGAATATCTTTACCCAGAGCTTGATGCCCTTTTTCGGCTTCTCGCAACCACTGCTCTATATCTTCAAGACTACTTTGCTTAGTACTTTTCAGCTGTTCTAATTCCGATTTGTTTTCCAACAGCGACTGAAGCTCTGCTTCTTGAATTTCTTCAGGAGACGTCAACTGTGTAAGTTCTTTTTGTAATCTTTCTTTGTTTTTTATGTACTCTTCACGCTGCTGAAGGTTACGTGTAACCTGTTGACTATATAAATTTTGATGGTTCTCAAGTTGCTGCTTCTTAAGTGCAAGCTCATGATTTTGCGATGTTAATGCATCAACTAACGCGCGTAACTCTGATGTAGTTCGCTCATTTGCATCGCGCTTAGCGTTCACATCGTCAATGTGTACTTCGTGTTCAAGAATTTGTGCCTCTTGAAGCTCTAATTTTTCCGAAAGTTGGGCTAGTTGCTCTTCTTCTTTCGCTAACATTAACTCTTGCTTTGCTAACTCGTCATTAAGTTTGGCAGTGCGTGTTGACTGTTGCTCTTGCTGCATTTCAAGCAAAGAAAGTTTATTTTTAAGCTGTGCGCGCTGGTTTTCTTTTTCACCCAAGGCGCTCTGAATAGCCTGCTTTTGCGCTTCGCTCTGTTCAAGTGCCTGTTTGACGCGCTCTAGTGAATGCTCAATCTCATCTATAAGGCTTTCAGTTTCTTCAATGCTGTCTACCAGCCCCTTAATTTTGTTCGCCCGCTGCAAAGCACCGTCGCTTGCTTCGCCAGGTTTCACTACCCACTGTGAGCTTGCCCACAACCCTGAAGGCGAGATTGCGCTAGTAAACCCCTTGGCTATACCTTCAGGTTCTTCTTCTTTATCAAGAATGCTTACAAAAGCACTTTCAATCGTTTCCGCAAGTTCGTCATCATTGCTACAAAGGTAAATGTCATTAAAAAATGCGGGAACACGCTGTGTTGACGATTCATAAGTGCTAGATTCAGTTAATAGAGCGTGTGCTAGTGAACCCGATTTGGCAGTGCTTACAAACGCCTTATCGGTAAACACTTTAATGCCGCTTGGCAAATTATCTTGGTTTTGAAGCAATGCCTGTATGTCATGGCTTTTGGCAACAACGGGGTCTTTTGCGTGTTGTAAAATCGATTCTACACAAGGTGCAAGAGTTTGGTTAGAGCTAAACTGCTGCCACAGCTTTTCTATCCCGTTTAACGTTACGTCTTCATTATTTGAAGCATCTTGTTGAAGCGCTTCTAGCGCAGCTTTTGTGGACAGTGCAGTTTGTAACTGGCCCTGGGTATCACGGCGCTTCGCTTCTATAGCGTTGACTTCGCCTTGTTGCTGCGACACCTTTTGATTGGACTCTTGAAGTAATTGCTTAGCTTCGTCAATGTCTAAATCAAGTTCGCTACATTGCTCTTCTAAAAGTGTTATCTGACTGGCAAAATCTTCTTCATCTAGCTGTTTTAGCTCGTCTTGTAGTTCGCTGATACGCTGAGAAGTGCGTAACTGCATGCTCATAGTTGACTGAATTTGGCTATGGCATTGCTGAACATTCTGACGAAGTTGATTGTAGGTTTGTTCTTGCGCTCGCGCTTGTGCGTTAAATTCTCTTAGCGCTTGTTCAGCGTCTTCAAAACGCTCTTTGGCATGCGCTAACTCTGCTTCCTTAAGGGCAAATTCAGGCTCAATATTTTCAAGCGCCTCGTTTGATACCGCAAGCGCTTCCTGTGCCTCGTCAATAGAGTGGTTAAGCAATTCGTGTTGCTCGCTAATTCGTGCTAACTCTTGCTCTACCTGCCCTTTGCGTTGTTTTGCGTGCAGCGCATTTTGCTCTAGTCGTGTTATTGCGTTACTGGTAGTAAACAGCTGCTGCTGAAGATCATCTATCGTTTGTTTTGTTTCCAGCTGCTTGGTTTTGTACGACTCAAGCCCCGCTTCATCGCCCTGTAGTTGAGCCACTAAGTCGTCAACTTCTAACTGCAGTGCTTGCTGCTGTTTTTGCAGCGCTTCAATATGTTCACTATTTTTCAGAAAACGAAGGGCTGCTAACTGGCCTTTTAGCTCTCTGGCTTGTGCACGTAGCGTTTTGTAACGAGTAGCCGCGGCCGCCTGACGCTGTAATTTTTCGAGCTGCTTGCCCAATTCATCGCGCACATCATTCAAGCGTTCAAGGTTATCTTGCGTGTGCCTTATACGGTTTTCTGTCTCTCTACGGCGCTCTTTGTATTTTGAGATACCCGCGGCTTCTTCTATGAATACACGCAAGTCCTCTGGTTTTGACTCGATAAGCCGCGAGATCATACCTTGCTCAATGATGGCGTAAGAACGGGGGCCCAGCCCTGTTCCTAAAAATAGATCGGTGACATCACGCCGGCGACATTTAGTGCCGTTTAGAAAATAGGTAGAGGTGGCGTCCCGTGTAACTAAGCGTTTAACAGACAGCTCATTGTAGTTGGCAAATTCACCCGCTATCCGCCCTGCACTGTTGTCGAAAACAAGTTCAACGCTACATTGCCCCACTGGCTTACGAGACGAAGAGCCATTAAAAATCACGTCGGTCATTGCATCGCCGCGTAAGTTTTTGGCAGAACTTTCACCTAAAACCCAACGTACAGCATCAATGACATTCGACTTGCCGCAGCCGTTAGGACCTACGATGGCGGTCATTTCGCCGGGGAATGGAATAGTAGTTGGCTCAACAAAGGACTTGAAACCCGCGAGCTTAATCTTTTTAAGCCTCACACATCATCCCTCTTAAACACAAAGCTGCACGCGGTATCGCCTTGATATTAGCCAGAAACCAGCTAACCATCGGCTGAAATAGCAGTTGAAGTAGAAATGATGCAATCACACGGAAGATTCTTTTGTTATTATGCTTCGACTCTACCAAATCTAACAGCTTGTAACAATTACCATTTCACTGAGTTAGGCAGAGAATAGGCCAAGCGCGTATGATAGAGCAGATAGTTAACAAACACAGCGTTTCAAACGCGAAGGAGTACGAATGAGTTCAGGCGGTGTACATTATTTCTTTGAAGGCTTTTCGCTTATAAAAACCAAAGGATTAAAGCGTTTTGTTTTTGTACCCCTAACAATAAACTTAGTGCTTTTTTCTGTGGCTTTTTACTTCTTATTTGGCCAAATAGAAATGGGTATCGCTTATGTGATTGATCTTGTACCTGAATGGTTAGGCTGGATAAAAACAGCGATCAGCTTTTTCTTGTGGCCCCTAGCAGTCATCAGCGTATTGCTCATTTTCGCACTCATCTTTGGTACACTGGCAAACTGGATAGCTGCGCCGTTCAACGGTGTATTATCAGAAAAAGTAGAGCGTCACCTAACGGGTCAAGATTTAGGTGACGAGGGTGTAATGGCTTTAGTTAAAGACATTCCTAGAACTGTAGGCCGTGAACTTACCAAGCTCGTTTGGTATTTACCTCGCGCTATTGGTTTTTTGTTATTGTTCTTTTTCCTACCTATTATCGGGCAAGTCTTGTGGTTCTTATTTAACGCCTGGATGATGGCAATTCAGTACTGCGATTACCCATACGACAACCACAAGATAGATTTTACGCGCATGCGCCTGCACCTTGGCGAACACAAAGGGAAAGCGATGACGTTTGGAATGATGGTGAATATATTCTCACTTATTCCCGTGGTTAACTTTATCGTTATGCCCGTAGCAATTTGTGGTGCAACGTCTATGTGGGTAAGAGAGCTTAAAGACACACTCGCCAAATAGTGGCGAGTGCATTGTTTTAGTAATGAGAGCTGCGGTTATTTGCCACCAGTAAACGCTTCGTATTCAGCTAACCAGTGTGCGGCTTCTTTTTGGTTGCCGCTATTGTGGAACGCCTGGAAAAAATTCATTGAAATAGGTCGCTGGGCATTTTGTTTTTCCAGCTGCTGCTGCCACAGTACCAAATATAAAGGCGGGATCACGCCGCTATCGTGATGTTCCATAAAGGTAATTCTGCGACTGGGCTTATAGCTGTTTTTCCCCAATACGGTGCACGTCTTGGCGCGTGCAATAATGGCTGCAGGATCTATCTCTAGCCAATTTTCAACCGTTTCGTGAGGTGCGTACCAATACTCAGAGTCTACGATTAGGTTTGGTGGTGCAAAATCGCTTATTCCATCTTCATCGCACAGCCTATTCGCCATGCCCTTGCCAATAGGATATTCGTCAGCGAAGCCTGCGAAGTGCGCTAGCTCATGAACAAACACTGAATAAGCGTCACTGATGTCTAAGTACATTACGCCGTTTTGAACATTTGCCTTACCCTGCTCTGCCACTACTACTGCATGACTAAATTTCTGCTTTTTCGCAATGCTTGCCAAAGGAGTAATACTACAGCCTAAGATCCCAGCGTTCTTATAATCCGGATCGCAGCTTAGTACATCGGGTTTAAGCCAAATAGGCGGGGCCAGGCAAATAGAAAGGTTCTGCAGGCGCTTGTCGTCATTGAATGAGTTATAAAGACTGTGAGCACGCATGATAGTAGCTAAACTGGTAGCAAAAGGCTGAATACGCTGAAGGCATTTCCCTTCATTCTCCCAGTTAAATGAAGGAGACTGCTTTAGTGCTTGCTGTATAGAATACGGCGTGTAGAGATTGATGGCCTCTAAGGCTTTTTCCGCTTGAAGATGCCCTTTCTTCGCGGCAAAGCTAAAATGCTCCTTAGCCTCAGAAAATTCCCCTTCGTCCCACAGAAGGCGAGCATACTTAAATGCACTTTGCATGTCTAAGGTTGCTGTTGCTGCGAGCAGTGGTTTCGCTAATTGTTGCTGCCCGTGTAGAAGATACCAATCGGCCAATGCGGCCTGTGCGGGTACGTAGTTTTGTGAAGCCGCGCGTACCAGCCACTTCTCACGTTTTTCTGGCGAATCGGTAGACATTGCAAACGCAAGCTGTGCTTCTGCGACCTCGCCGAGCGCCGCTAAGCGCATAAAGCGCTGTGACGCACCTTCTTCACCTAATATTTGGTACAGCAGCCATGCAGCGTCTGCGTTTTCAAGATTCACTAGCTTCTCTAGAAAATAGGTTGCAGTGGCTTCATCGATATAGTCAGTAGCAATGAAGCCTGCGTTATACGCACGCTCAAATTCACCGAGCAAGCGTGCCTGTGCATTTTCACTGCCCTGCTTTGCAGCTAGCCAAAGTAGCGCTAGTGCGTCATGCTTAAGGTGATAGTCAGAATAATCGAAACGTTCGGTAATATCCGAAGTTTGAGCGTCGGGAGAAGATTCTGTGCTGTCCTGTGCCATGCCGTCGGCAGTATTTGCTGAAGCAGAGCTCGCCTTTTCAGTTGGGTCGCTATCTGACACTAGGCTTGCCGGCGTAAGTACCTTGCTTGCATTAGCAATTAGTTGCGGGACATAGCGTCCGCTATCGCCCGCAACTATGAGCAGTGCGAACACTGCTAAAAATAAGCCTCGCATAACGCTTGCTGCTTACTCTTCGCTAACCAGATCGCTGCTAGCTAGTTCACGCAAACGGTTAAGTTCCATTCGTGCGTAGCGGTGTTCAACGTAATCAAATACATTGGTGCTTAATGCAAGCTTGAAGTAATTTGATGCAATACCGCTGTTGCCGCGCTGAGTATGAAATTTACCTAAGTAAAAATACGCTTCACACAACCTGTCTGTTAACGCTTTTTGGCTTTTCACACCGTCTAACAATGAGTTAAGTACATCGTTCTCATCAACAGTACCTAAAAACAAATCCACCAGCGTAGTAGCCCAGTGCTGGTTGTCCAGCGTTGGTCGAATAGAAGCCAAGTATTTTTGTCCTTCAAGCTCTGACACGTCGTGATGCGCAAAGTAGGCCCACAGAGCGCGAAATGGATCGCTGTCATCTTTTTCAAAAAAGCGGTTTAGATCGTTGGTCGCGAGTTCGGCGCGGCCACCGTAATAAAGCGCAATACCGCGATTTAGGAACGCGAAATCATACTCTGGGTTGATTTCCAGCGTGGAGTCGAATGCGTCGTAAGCCTGAATAAAGTCGTTCTGCTGAATATAGTGAATACCCATAGAATTATAGGCTTCAGCCAAATCTGGCTTTAAATTAATGGCTTGGGTGTAATCAAACTGCGCTAAGCCCGATAGGCCCACGCTGTCGTACAACATGCCTCGTTGAAAGTGCAGTTCAGCTTTGTCTTCATCTGATAACGCAGGGCTGGTAAGCACCTGATTGTAACGAGCAATAGCCATTTCGGAACGAGGATTAATGGGCGCAGGTTCGGCTAAAAGCAGGTTTCCCATTTGTGGTCTTTCTGAAACAGGTGGTGTTTGCGCACAACCGGTTAAAATAGCAGCGAATAGAGAAAAAAAGATGAGACTAACGTTTCTGCACATGGTAAAAAAGCATTCTATAAAAAAAGAAAAAACCGCCTGAGTATTAAGTATACGCTTGTTGCGGCGCTAATGCCGCCAACCTTCTCGCATTTGATGATAAAAGTAAAGTGTATTGGGTGGTTAACACAGGTAGCTATGAAGAAAAATAATTTAGAACAACTATCACAACTTGCTTTTGACGCACAGAAAAACTCACACTCACCTTATTCCAACTTCAAAGTTGGTGCTGCGGTGCTTACTCCAAGCGGCGAAACCTTCTCTGGTTGTAATGTAGAAAGTGCTGCTTTTCCATTAGGACAATGCGCTGAAGCCACAGCTATTGGCAATATGGTCACACAGGGACACAAACGTATTTCGCATATCGTTATTGCGAGCCCGAACGACGAGTTTTGCTTTCCGTGCGGTGGATGCAGACAGAAAATTGCTGAGTTCGCCCCGGATGAAACTCCCGTAACCATGGTAAGTCAAAACGGCGAGACATTCGAAACCACCATTGGTGAGTTACTTCCAAGTGCCTTTAGGGCGCACGATCTAGACAAATAAGTCATTCCTAAAATACTGTTCGTAATCGAGGCTCGAGCGAGTTTCACCGCCCTTACCTCGTTTACGAACGCATCCAGCTAAACGCCATATAAATCAGCACATCAACGGCTTACTCGACTGTTTAATTGAAAGTATTCTTCCTTGCGCATCAAAGGCGAGCGCCACATGCGTGCCAATATCGATATCCCCTTCTATGCGACCGTTAATATTTAATGATGCGATAAGGTTTTCAGAAACCACAACTTGCTGATTTTGGCAGCTCACCAAGAGCCAATACCCATTTTGCGCTGTAAGCGTGGCTGGCTCTAACGTAACTGCTCTAGCGACTAAATTGCTTTCAATATATTGTTGAGTATAGGCATTAAATCGCGCTTTATAATCAGTTCCGGCTTTACCAGCTAGAAGCTTATCTTCTCCTTCGAATCCGTGATATTGAACAATGTCTACACGGTGTGCTGCCGTCTGTAATGGCGACGAATGGTTACGTTGAAATGTTCCTATATTGTATACGCCCAACATTGCGACAATAGCAAATGCCACAGCCGTGAAACGTAGGGTTGAAGAAGCGAAGTACGCTCGAATATTAGCAGCCGTAGCAGCAAATACGCGTTTTATTCCACTATCACTTTCTATTGCCTTGTTGTACGCGAGAACCCTTTCACGAATTCGAGCATTAGCCTTTTCGCTCATTCCATCATTTTGCTTTTGTACCTGCTGGCTGCGTTTAAACGCATCTTGTAGCTCTTTATCTGATGTAGACATGATTACAGTTTCTCCAGCATGGTTTTAAGGCTGTCTTTGGCATAACGTATCCGGGTTTTAATCGTTTCTTTTTCAGCACTGCAAATAGTGGCGATTTCCGCTAATGAAAAACCTTCAAACTGTAGCGAAAGCGCCTCTTTCTGTTTGTAGGGTAACTGCTGAATACATGCCTTAAACACGTCTTTTTCTATCCCTTTTGCTACGTCATCCTCTACCGAAGACTGTGCATTTTTAAGTAACTCACTTAACGAAAACGATTCAACTGCCTCGTTGTTATATTCAAGCTTGGCGTTTTTTCTGAATTCATCAATAAGCGTTCGCCTACCAATAGTGAACAGCCAAGCCTGAAAATTATCGCCACTTTTAAATAAGTGACGATTTTCGATAACTTTAATCCAAGTGCGCTGACACAAATCTTCTGCAACAGTGCTATCACTTAACACCTTCAAAAAATAAAATAGCTTATGGCTGTGTAAGTCAAACAGCGCGGCTAACGATGCTTCATCACCTTTTGCGCTGTACCGCAGCATTAGCCTTTCGCTGACTCCCAGCACTTTTTCGCGCTTGCCTTGAAACAGGCTTTGCAAGCTTGCGCCTATACTCATAGGCAGTCCTTATTGTTCTAATTTGAAATCTAATACTACAACCATACCTGATTGACTAACAGGTTTACCGCCATTCAGCTTGGGTTTGTACTTCCATTTTTTAAGCGCTCTGCGCGCAGCTCTATCGAACACGCGCTTGGGCTCTGAATCTAGTACTGTAATATCAGACACTGAGCCACTAGCACTTATCGTAAACCCTAGCTTTACCCAGCCTTCAATACCGTCGCGACTGGCCTCAGGTGGATAAGTGGGGTCTACCCTAAATTGGGGTGTGGCTTGCATATCACCTTGCGCACTATTTAGGTTAATCGACAAATCTAACGCAGTATTAGGTATGTGCGTTTTTATCTCAAAGCCTCCTGGGCCTTCATTGGGCTCAGGGTCAATCTCAATAACTTTTTGAGGTGGCGTTTTAATTACCTGCTCAATTGGCACCATTGGTTTTTTAGTGATGGTTCGTTCGTCTTCAGGTTGGTAAATGATCGGCTCAAAGAACACCGGTGGGGCTTCGCTTATGTTTACTTTGTCTTGCTTAATGAGCTCTGCCATTAATACGAAAAGTCCTGCCGTAACGGTACATCCAGCAATAGCAATTGTGGCCGCGTTTAAAGCACGTTTAGCGAAAGGCGCTTTTTCAAACGGTAGTACACTTTGGTGTGTTAAGTGCTTTGGGTTGGCGTTTGGTAAAATTGTTGTTTGCATAATGTTCCCCCTTTTTTCACTAAACGGGGGAACTGATATAAAGGGGTGAATAAATGTGAACGTTTTTATTTAACGTTGACGTTTTACAATGAACGAAAGGTTAACTTTTATTTTGGTTACTCGGCTTTTCGCCTTCACGAGTAGGCTCTGCAGACGTCTGATTGGCGCGGTTTTCTTCTTGGCGTTTATTCAGTTTAGCAGCGGCCATAAATCCAATAAAAAATATGGCAAAAATAACAACGCCCACCCAAATCAATACATTAAAAAGAAAGTCCATATCATTCCCTAATCACAATTTCGTGAAATAACTTTAACATTTATTTGTTTGAGTAGGTTAATTAGATCACCACTGTAACTACGCCACCAGCTTAGTTATTCAGAAACTTCAACACCAATAGCCATAACAGACTGTCCGTCTTTGATGGCTGGCATTTGATTAACCATCATAGCCGTGCCATCAACGGGCGATTTAATGGTTTCAACGAGATTTCCAAAATAGTCCGTGACCGCACCTACATCCTGTCCTGTCTTTACTTTATCGCCTATCACCACAGAAGCTTTGAAGAACCCGTTTTTTGAGCTCTTTGGATATTTGATTGTTTCATAGATAACTGGCTCGGGGTGCTGCTTTGGCGTCTCTGGCAGCATTTTCAAAAAATACATGGCGTTTTTAGCCACATCTAGCGCTTCTGCTATTGATTCTTCATCTGTCTGTGCCAAATGCCCAATTTCAGTCGTCAGTCCCGGCTTTCCTCTCGTCATCGCTGTGTTAGGGTATGAAATTGAATTGTTGGGATCTCTTGGGCGGTCGCCATACATAACGATATGCTGCATGCCCGTGGCTTTGGCAAATTCAAATGTTAACGCATCAAGTTCTTCGTCGCCCACAAAAGGAGAATACACATGATTCAGCAACGTTTGGTTTGCGCTACCAGAATGCATGTCGATCAAAAAATCTGTTTTGCCAATAAACTCTCTGGTTAGCAGCTCCGCAATCTGTTCTGTTGGTGTGCCATCAACGCTCCCTGGGAATTCCCGATTTAGGTTTTTCTCATCTTTAGGGTTCAACGCGATTCTATTTGCGTGAAACCCATCTAAGTTTGCCAAGTGCAACACAACCAACACACCGCTCATCTCTTTAGGATCAATGCTTTGCTGTAGTTGCTGCAACGCATACATAGATGGAAACTCATCGCCATGAATACCAGCGGTAAGCAACAATACAGGACCGTCACTTTTTCCGTTAACAACCGTCACTGGCAAAGTTATGTTGTTTTCTTTAGCAAGATATGACGTTTTCTGCCCCGTTTTTGTTGTCACCCCCATTAATTCATAGGGCGCATTTGCACTAACATTGAGGCTAAACGCACAGCATAGGGAAACAACAATGGAGGCAAGAGGATTTTTCTTAAATAGCATAGCTGACAACTCATGAGAAAATAGCGCACTAGTAAGCCAGAACGTTCCAACTTAATCAATAAAGAGTATTTTAAAACACCTTTGCAAAAAAATACCCGCTATAAAGCGGGTATTC
>NZ_JBHNYX010000039.1:0-45389 GCF_054960505.1 Alteromonas sp. G4i13
TTTCTGTGGGGGACAACAGGCACTGCCGCTCAGTTCGCTCCAGAAATCAGTCCTCTGGCAATCGGTGCCTTTGCAATGGGTATAGGTGGTGTATTGCTTTGTGTTAGTGCCCGAAAATCACTGGTAAAGGATGCACCTATTCTTTTTTCTACACCACTGACCTTTCTGTTTGGCAGTGCATGTGTTGCAATTTATCCGCTGGCCTTTTACAGCTCAATGCGTTTGTCAGGCGTTGCCATAGGCACCGTGGTTTCTATCGCCAGTGCACCACTATTCGCTGCGCTTTTAGAGTATTTTTTAAGTAAAAAGCCCGTGTCTTTAAAATGGTTTATTAGTTTTGTGTTTGGTGCGTTTGGGATTGGCATGTTAGCCATGGGTAAGGCACACGACGCAATGGCGTTGTCAGCATCTAAAGATGATCAGGTGTTCGGCGTTATATTGGGTTTAATTGCCGGTTTAACTTACGCTGGATACTCATGGGCTGCGAAGCAACACATTGACGCTGGCGCAAATTCAAAATCTGCCATGGCCGGACTTTTCGGTTGCGCTGCCGTTGCTCTGTTGCCTTCCCTCTGGTTTACCGGTCAAAACTTGTTTGCTAACACTATCCACATTAGCGTTTCACTCTATATGGCTGTTGTGCCGATGTTTCTTGGTTATTTGCTATTTGGCTATGGTCTTCGCACTACCGAAGCGAGTAAAGCTACGCTTATTACGTTAATTGAGCCACTGGTTGCGACACTTTTCGCTATTTTTCTGATTGGTGAAGTATTCAAGCCGGTGGGGTGGGTTGGCATGACGCTGGTGTGTCTTTGCCTTTTAATCCAATCGATAAAATTTCCATTTGCTTTAAAGCGCTATGGCAAAAAAGCAACGGCGTAATGTTGAAACCGCGTGTGGCTTATAATGAAAAGTCAGAATACTTGTTAAGTATTCTATCAATTTGACCCGTTTGTTTTAATTCAGCAATGGCGCGGTTAATGGCGGGGAGCTTATCTTTATGTCGATTGTGAACACGCAACGCCATTTGGCCTGCGGTATGGATGGGGCCCAGCGCTATTTTTACGTTGTGCATTGAAGACCAGTAACGCGCTGCTGCTTCCTCCATTATGATGACATCTATCCGTTTCATGCCAAGGGCTAAGATAAGGTTACTCTCGGCTTGAAAGTCCATTCTGACGAACTTATCAGAATCAAAATACACATAGCCGGAGATCATCCCTACGGTTTCACCGTAGATAGAGGCGAGGGTTTGGTATCGGCTATGGTTTTCAGGCAGAGTAATAAAGTATTCTGTGATGTCTATAATGGGATCTGAGAAAGTGAAGTCGCCCGCGGGCTCATCTTTAGACAGCCAGCTTGGACTGAAAAAGTCGAAATCAAGAGCGCCTGTTTTAAATGCAAGCATGGCACGTTTGGTAGAGAGCATGACTTTTTCTGTCTTAATACCTGCTCTATTCATAATAAGGGGAAGGATTTCAACTAGAATACCGGCCCTATCTTCGTCGACAGCATTTTCGTACGGGATAGAGCTGCCTGACGTTCCAAGATTATATCGCAGTACTTCATCGGCAGTCGCGCCACCGCCAAAAAGCGAAACGTTAATCAATAAGATAAACGAAACAACTTTTTTGATGTGTTGGGCTAGTCTCGCTAAGGCGTTCACTCAAGATGTTCCACTTCAATAGATTAATGAACGGCGCTTTCTTCACTATTTCTTTCAATACTTGCCCAATGCTCAACTTTGTCGATGAGGTCAATAGCATCAAAAGGTTTACTTAGGTAATCGTCCATTCCGGCGTTAACGCAGCGCTCTTTGTCACCTTTCATGGCATTGGCGGTTAGTGCGATGATCGGCACGTTTAAATAGCGTTCTCCGGCCTCACCATTTCTTATGCGTTTAGTTGCTTCAAAGCCGTCCATTTCTGGCATTTGACAGTCCATCAAGACAACATCAAAGGTCACTTTCATTTTGTTCAACGCTTCAAGTGCCTCTAGGCCTGATTTGGCACTCAATGTAGTGTGGTTATTTAGGTGCTGTTTAACAATAACCTGATTAATGTCGTTGTCTTCGACAATTAATACTTTGCGTTTTTTCCCTTTTTCCCGTTTCACTCCTGAGGAGTGGTGAACTGGCTTAAGCAGGGCTTCGTCGGCTTGTTCAAGCATAATAGTGAAAGAGAACGTGCTTCCGTGACCTTTAACGCTCTCAAGTTTTATATCGCCGCCCATGAGTTCGCATAATTGTTTGCTAATAGAAAGTCCAAGGCCTGTTCCGCCGAATTTGCGAGTTGTAGAAAGGTCTTCTTGGGTAAAGACATCAAAGATTGTACTTTGCTTATCTTGTGCGATACCAATGCCGGTGTCTTTTACGCTACATAAAAGCTTAAGGCTGTTATCTGCGTTTTGCTGAATGCTGGTGGTGACTTCAATGCATCCACTGTCGGTGAACTTCACGGCATTACCTAACAAGTTCGAGAGTATTTGTCTAAAGCGTACATCATCGCCTTGTACAACGTGAAAGCCTTGTAAATCAAAGTGAAAATGTAGCGCTAACCCTTTTTCTTGGCACATAATCGCGTACTGACTTTGAAGGTTTTCAAGCGATTCTAAAATGTCGAATGGGTTTTCTTCAATTTGCAATTGGCCTGCCTCTATTTTAGAGAAGTCCAAAATATCATTTACGATATGTAAAAGGCCTTGGATACTAAACTTAGCAAGAGACAGGTAGTGCTTTTGCTCCTCAGTGAGTTCAGAGCTAGCCATTAACTGCAAAACACCAGAAATACCGTGTATTGGCGTGCGTATTTCATGGCTCATACTAGCGAGGAAGCTCGATTTAAGACGGGCAGACTCTTCCGCTTTTTCTCGCGCATCCTGAAGATACTGTTCGGTTTGTCGTTGTTGAGTAACGTCCTGTTGAAACCCGATATAGTGAGTGACTTCACCATTTATTTTTACCGGCGTTAAATTCAAACGATTATAAAAGGCGCTGCCGTCTTTTTTATAGTTGAGCAGCGTTGTTTCAATAGGCTCGCGCACTGCAATAGCCTTGCGGATTTGGTCAACTGTCTGCTTGCTGGTTTCATCGCCCTGCATCGACCTGCAATTATGACCGATTATTTCTTCACGACTGTAGCCTGTAAGCTCTTCAAAGGCACTGTTTACGTATATTATTGGTTGGCCGACGCGCTTAATGTCCGAAATGATGATCGACACGGTTGCTTCATCCATAGCGTGAGTGAGCACTTTAACGTGACTTTCAAGAGAGCGTTGTTCGGTTTCGTCGCTACCAACATAGATATCACCACGAATATTACCATTAGCATCGGCCAGTGATGTTTTAGTCCAATGAACAAACCGCTCTTGGCCGGTTGATACCGAAAAGTGTGTAAGTTCATTGCTCTGTGAAGAAGCAAGCTTTTGCATAATGAACTTCAAAATACCGTTCTTTTCACCGTACTGGTCATGACAAAAGTCGTCGAAGCGCTTGTTAGAAAGTAAAATTTGCTTGTCTTGATCAACCACAACAAGCATATCGCCCATTGATTCCAACACGTTGGAAAACTGTTCGTTAGACAGTGAAACCTCTGTCAAATCCCAAATCAGTTTGTCAAACGCTTCGCGAATATCCGCAAGTTCTTGGGCCTCAACGTCACTATCAAGGCGTAGTGAGGTCTTATCATCACTGTTTAGTCGATTCTTAATGTCATTGTACAAAGTCGAAAGTGTTCGCTCGGCAAGCGTTCCCGTCATACTCACCATATGCAAAATGATAAATACGAAGCCTACAATCATTGCCAGCAATACAATCCCAGTCCATGCGGCTTCTCTGTATGCGGTGATGGTGGGTTTTACGCTGTATAAGGTTAGATTTTGCCAATCAGCCTTTTTTATAGCGTAGCCGCTGTCATCAAAATCGGAAAAGCTTGAGTTGGGAGCAATGAGTGAGGGCTCACTGCTAAATAGGACATGCCCACTAGAGTCGGTAACAAGCTGGTTAGTCAGTCTGGGATAGGGCGCGAGCAAAGACTGCAAGCTATCCACATACATGACAAGTGCGCCTTCCGCTACGCCTCTAAGTAACACTGGAACGCTTATTAATACGCCGTACTTTGATACCGAGGAGTATGCATTCGATGAACCAAGGGTTTGCTGGCGCCATGCACTACTGAGCGACTCGGGGATAACAGCATTCCAGTTTTTATCAATCACCCGGTTCCCGGCAAAATCAAATAGCGCAAACTCGACACTTTTCGCCTGAGTTAAATTTAACGAGCGGAAAAACATGGGAAGGTAATTATCCCTTTGCTCGAAATCAACCAAGGAATTGATGATGATATCGTTAGCTGCCAAGTCTGCTAGCTGTCTAGTGGTGTCGCTAACAATGTAATTGATATCTTGTTCTAAACCATCAACAGATTGTTGTTGAAGCTGGTCGGTTTGTTTAACAATGAAGTGAAAAGAGAGAGCAAACAGAATGATAGACAAAACCGCGACGAGTAAAACCAGTCGCGGTAACATGCTTGAAAGCAGAAGAGAGCGTAACCTTGGGGGCTGCTGCATCATTGCACGCCCGTTGTTACCAAGTGACCTTTTTCGTTAAACGTAGTCATAAAATAATCCTTTGCCCAGAGTGCATCGTGTCTGTCCTCTGAAAATGGAGCTGTGTAGTGCTTCACTGCACCTTGCACATTTTGAAGAGACTCTAGCGCACCGCGTAATGCGTCTACTTCTATACTACCAGCTTTCGCGGCAGCTGCCGCGATTAAATGAGTTAAATCATAAGCATGAGCCAAACCTGTCACACCACCAATCGCAGTCGCATCCACCAAGCCATACTTACTATAATAGGCTTCTAACAAGCTTTTTGCCTTGGTATTTTTCTGGTGGTTGAAGTGGAAGGTTTGAAGTACTGACACATTGTAGTTAGCGATGGGCTTTGCAAGTAAAGAGGCGAACTGACCCGACGCGACTCCCCAATGTGACACAACAGGGAGAGAGGCGATGCCTTGTTTTGCCATCTCATCGAGTACCACAACACCTTCAGGAACGTTAGTGACAAGAATAATCGCTTCCGCTTTCGCGCTTTTTATTGCCGCGATATCCTCAGAAAAGTCTTTCTGCTGCCAATTTATCCAATGGGTTGCTGTTATATCAATATCATTATTACTTGCAGCTTGTGTTAATGATTCAAGGTTTGAGCGTCCCCATCCTGTTCTTTCCAGTACCAACGCGATATTTGATAGCCCCATATATTTGACGTGATTAATTAGGACTGACGCTGCTTCAGCGTCGCGTACCGACACGCGAAATATGTTATTCGGTGAGTGCCCGTTGTCGATAATAGGCGTCCCCGCTGCCCAAGGAACCAACATCAAAATGTTTTTTTCGTGTATTGGGTCGACTTCAGCGAGAACTACAGGTGTATGAACGCCGCCTACTACCGCAAGTAAATTGGGAGTTTGGGAAAATTGCTCAATGTTATATACACCTCGAGCTGGGTTGCCGCGATGGTCTTTCGCAATAACTTTTATTTGACGACCTAGAATCCCACCAGCGGCATTTATTTCGTCGACGGCAAGCTCGACCCCTCTTGTAATAGCGATGCCACCTTCAACAGCTACCGCTGAAAGATCGGCATCAATACCAATCACCAGAGGTTCCGTTGAACTTAATGCTTTACTTGCAGTAAAAATTGAAAAGACGCAAGCCAGCGAGAGAAAGATAGAAAGTGCACGCATGAATAGGCTACCTAAATGTTAACCTTAAAAGTGTATAGCAATGTGCTCAGTCTTTTAGCGTAAACGTCTTATCCTTTAGTATAAGTTTGATGCTTTTTTGAGAGCTTTTACGAGATTTTTGAGCGCTGGCGACGGGTTGGTGTACTAAACGAGTGCGCATTAATTGTGGCACGATTCTACTATTAGCTTATATTTCGAGAAGAGTGGTTGTACATTTGCTAAACAGTGCTCGACGTTGTTTAGTTGTTCCTCTGGTGACGAGGTAGCAGTAAAACCGCCTGATAAAAATGGTTTGCGTATGTTGCAAGCAAGGATAAACAGCGGTTTGGAGCGTGAGTGCGAAAGAATACCCTGCCAACAATAATAGACATTGAAGCAAGTGGATTTGGCGCAGCGAGTTACCCTATTGAGATAGGTATCGTGCGCTATGATGGTGCAAAGTGGTGTAAGCTACTTCGGCCCTTTGACTCGTGGGTTCACTGGGATCGAAAAGCGGAGTCACTGCACGGCATAACGCAGCAGATGCTGCAAACTCGAGGAGAAGAGCCTCGAAAAGTCTGTGTTGAGTTAAATAACTTCCTTGGCAATACGGTTGTTTACAGTGACGGTTGGGTCGTTGATAACCCGTGGCTAATTAAGCTCTACGCCGCAGCGCAGGTAGAAATGTCTTTCACGTGTAGAGCATTGGAATATATTTTGTCTGAAGCACAAATGAATCAATGGCATGAGGTGAAAAGCCGCCTTGCGAGCCAACTTGATGTTAAGCGTCATAGAGCGAGTTCCGACGCGATGGTAATTCAACAGACTTACGCAAAAACCTTATCATTGGCATAACGGCAACTACGTTTCGTCTTTATGATGGGGTGTAATACTAAAAGCGCACTGTGAGTGCAATGTAGCGGTGACCTAAAACAAGTAATTGACGCCCAATGAGAGGCCCATATTCTCTTCTTCCCCAACTTGCCTATGTTCAAGCTCTACCGCCATGTTTAAACCCTCGCTTTTGCCAAGCAGCCAGCCCAACCGAGTAAAAGTACCTACATCATGTGGTAAATAAAGCCACTCTGCGTAATGCTGAAAGGCGGTATTGTTGGTTTTGTACGTTGCATAGACCTTTTGCGGAACCCAAGTGTTAAACCGCCTGCTGGCGCTAAACATACCTTGTGACCCCGCTGGGTAGGTATAACTGTTGTCGTATAGATAAGTTTCGGTTGTAGATTGAATGCGGTACATACTATTTAGCTGCCACCGGGCTATTTTTTTGCTTTTGAATTGGATAGGGCTGTAGTGGGGAGCATTCATTTCCGCGAGCACGGGGGAAGCCGCCATAGACGCAGCCAAAGTAAGTGCCAGAAGAATTCCAGTAACCACATTCATGGAAGAGCCCAAGTTGTTGTTATCATGGCTTGTAAACAACCAGAAACTACAAGCGATAGTGTGTTCGTTATTTAAGCATAGCTGCAAAAAATAAATGATGAAAATATTCTTTACTGTTTTTTATATGTTTCGTTGATTTTGCTAGCCAAATAAAAAACGCCGCTAGTTTATACCAACACTTTTTTGCAAAGCGTTATAAAAACTGAGCGGCGTATTTAAAAGCGTTATTTGGTTATCGAATTAAATCGATGCTTTTAACGCTTCTGCTTTATCTGTTGCTTCCCATGGGAATTCGTCACGACCAAAGTGACCGTACGCAGCCGTTGGGCGATAAATAGGGCGCTCAAGGTCTAGCATTTGAATAAGTCCATACGGGCGTAGGTCGAAATGTTCACGGACCAGTGCCACTAATGTTTTCTCATCTACCACACCTGTACCGAAGGTATCGATGCTGATAGACGTTGGCTCTGCCACACCGATTGCATAAGACACTTGGATTTCACAGCGCTTAGCAAGTCCTGCTGCAACAATGTTCTTAGCAACGTAACGACCCGCGTATGCTGCACTGCGGTCTACTTTTGATGGATCTTTACCAGAGAACGCGCCACCACCGTGACGGGCCATACCACCGTAAGTATCAACAATGATTTTACGACCTGTTAAGCCACAGTCGCCCATTGGACCACCGATAACGAATCGTCCCGTTGGGTTAATGTGAAAGCGTGTATTTCCATCAATCCATTCACTAGGCAGCACTGGCTTAATAATTTCTTCCATTACCGCTTCGCGAACTGTTTCAGTGCTTACTGAATCACAGTGCTGGGTTGAAAGCACAACCGCGTCGATGCCAACAGGCTTGTCGTTTTCATATTTGAAAGTAATTTGGCTTTTAGCATCTGGGCGTAACCAGTCTAGCTTACCAGATTTACGCACTTCGGCTTGTTTTTGAACAAGGCGGTGAGAGTACGTGATTGGCGCAGGCATTAGTACGTCAGTTTCGTCACTAGCGTAGCCAAACATTAGACCTTGGTCACCAGCACCTTGTTCTTCAAGGCTTGCGCGATCAACACCTTGATTTATGTCAGGTGACTGTTTGCCAATAGCATTTAATACCGCACATGAATCAGCGTCGAAGCCCATATCTGAGTGCGTGTAGCCAATTTCTTTAACTGTTTTTCGGGTAAGCTCTTCAATATCTACCCATGCAGAGGTAGTTACTTCACCACCCACTAAAACCATACCGGTTTTTACATACGTTTCGCAGGCCACCCGAGCGCGAGGATCTTGTTCTAAAATAGC
This sequence comes from Alteromonas sp. G4i13, assembly GCF_054960505.1. Classification (NCBI taxonomy): domain Bacteria; kingdom Pseudomonadati; phylum Pseudomonadota; class Gammaproteobacteria; order Alteromonadales; family Alteromonadaceae; genus Alteromonas; species Alteromonas sp. G4i13. The sequence goes on from NZ_JBHNYX010000039.1 coordinate 8,421, forward strand.
GTCAAGAACCGCATCTGAGATCTGATCAGCAATTTTGTCCGGATGTCCTTCAGACACTGACTCGGATGTGAATAAATGCGTGGCCATAAATGCTCCGTAAGCGTTAAATTATCAAAATAGTCGTATATTGTACTAAAACAAGTTATAAATACCAGTCTTTACTTCTAGACGTCTAAAAGTCTCTTCGTTACGAATAGTTGACACAACCCGATCACTTATAGGGTTATTCAGGTCGTAATTGTCGAAGTTAATGATGTATTTGTAAAACTAGGCGTCAGATATAACTGTTTTTGCTGTAATGGGAATACGTGATGGTCAGGGTATAGACCATTTTTTACTATGACTTTCGCTATTGGCAATGAAAACCCATTGAACTGAAAGGTGGCATAGGTAAGAATAACGCCACATTCATTCGTATAAAGAAGTAGAGCGAACGCCTTACCTCTACGCTCGTCTAGCTTGCCTAGCCCGCTAAGATACGAAACAAAAGATACAAAATAAATCAGGAGACAACATGCCCTCTCGTCGTGAACTCGCCAATGCAATCCGTGCATTAAGCATGGATGCCGTTCAACAAGCTAAATCTGGTCACCCAGGTGCCCCAATGGGGATGGCTGATATCGCACAGGTACTATGGGGTGATTTCTTATCACACAACCCTGCAAACCCATCTTGGGCTAACCGCGATCGCTTTGTGCTTTCAAATGGTCACGGCTCGATGCTGTTGTACTCTCTTCTTCACCTATCAGGCTACGAACTGCCAATTGAAGAGTTAAAGAATTTCCGCCAATTGCATTCAAAAACGCCAGGCCATCCAGAATATGGCTATGCGCCAGGTGTTGAAACGACCACTGGCCCACTAGGCCAAGGTATCAGTAATGCTGTGGGCATGGCGCTTGCCGAAAAAGTACTAGCTGCACAATTTAACAAAGATGGTCACACTATTGTTGACCACCACACCTACGCATTCCTAGGTGACGGCTGCTTAATGGAAGGTATCTCACACGAGACCTGTTCACTAGCCGGTACGCTAGGCCTTGGTAAGCTTATCGCGTTTTGGGATGACAACGGCATTTCAATTGATGGCGAAGTGGAAGGTTGGTTCACCGACGATACACCAGCACGCTTCAAGAGCTATGGTTGGGAAGTGATCGATGGCGTTGACGGGCACGATGCAGAGCAAGTAAAAGCCGCTATTGAAAAGGCACAGGCGAATACTGCGCAGCCTACGCTTATTTGTTGTAAAACCACCATTGGTTTCGGTTCACCTAATAAAGAAGGTACCGAGTCTTGTCACGGTGCACCACTAGGTGAGGACGAAATTGTCGCTACTCGCGAGAAGCTTGGCTGGAGCCATGGCGCGTTCGAAATTCCAGACGATATTTACGCTGGTTGGGATGCTAAAGAGAAAGGTTCAAACGCGGAAAGCGCGTGGAATGACGCTTTCGCTGCATACGAAGCCGCCTACCCAGAGCTTGCAGCAGAATTCAAACGCCGTGTAAATGGCGAGTTACCAGCAGATTTCAGCGACAAAGCAGACGCTATCATCGCTGAACTTCAAGCTAACCCACAAAATATCGCGTCACGTAAAGCGTCACAAAATGCACTGAATGCGTTTGGTCCGCTACTTCCTGAACTATTAGGCGGCTCTGCTGACCTTGCAGGTTCTAACCTTACTATTTGGGAAGGCAGCAAAGGTGTTGAAGCAAACGATGCCTCAGGTAACTACATTTATTACGGTGTACGTGAGTTTGGTATGTCGGCCATGATGAATGGTATTGCCCTTCACGGTGGCTTTAAGGCATACGGTGCAACTTTCCTAATGTTTATGGAATATGCACGCAACGCGGTACGTATGGCAGCGCTAATGAAGCAGCCTGCAATTTTCGTTTACACCCACGATTCAATTGGTCTAGGTGAAGACGGCCCAACTCACCAGCCAGTAGAGCAGGTGGTAGCGCTACGAGCAACGCCTAACCTTGATAACTGGCGTCCTTGTGATCAGGTTGAGTCTGCTGTGTCGTGGAAGTCTGCTATTGAGCGCACTGACGGCCCAACAACGCTTATCTTCACGCGTCAAGGCTTAGCGCAGCAAGAAAGAACGGCTCAACAAGTTGCTGATATCGCGAAAGGCGGTTACGTACTTAAAGACTGTGAAGGTACGCCAGAGCTTATTCTTATCGGTACTGGTTCTGAGGTTCAGCTAGCCGTTGAAGCCGCAGCGAAACTAACCGAGCAAGGCAAAGCCGTTCGCGTAGTGTCTATGCCATCAACTGACGTATTCGACCGTCAGTCTGCTGATTACCGTGAAAGCGTACTGCCTTCTAGCGTTGTTAAACGCGTAGCGGTTGAAGCGCTGTCTAAAGATAGCTGGTACAAGTACGTTGGCTTTAATGGCGCTATCGTGGGCATGGACACCTTTGGTGAATCTGCACCTGCTGGCGACCTGTTTAAGCACTTCAACATTACCACTGACGCTGTAGTAGAGGCAGCACTGTCTCTGTAAGAGGTAATAGATAAGCCTATGGTAAATATTGCCATAAATGGGTTTGGTCGTATTGGTCGTAACGTGTTGCGCGCGCTGTATGAAAGCGGGCGCAACAACGAATTTAACGTGGTGGCCATTAACGACATTGCTAAACCCGAAGGCATAGCACATTTACTTAAATACGATACCGCCCACGGGCGGTTCCGTTTTGATGTGGCCTTAGAAAATAACACGCTAAATGTCGCGGGCGACGATATTACACTGCTCGCGATAAGCGATATTAAAGACCTACCCTGGAAAGACTTGGGCGTTGATATTGTGCTTGAGTGTACGGGCAAGTTTGATGACAGAGCATCGGGGCAAGCACATTTAGATGCCGGCGCTGGCAAAGTGCTTTTCTCGTCACCCGGGTCACCAGATTTAGACAATACGGTCATTTTCGGAACCAATGAAGACACGTTGACCAGTGAACAAAAATTAGTCTCCAACGGCTCTTGCACCACAAACTGCATTGTTCCTGTTATCCAAGCGCTAGACGCTGCGTTCGGTGTTGAAAGTGGTACGATCACAACCATTCACGCGTCTATGCATGACCAGCAAGTTATCGACGCCTATCACGAAGATTTGCGCAGAACCCGTGCTGCAAGTCAGTCGATTATTCCCGTTGATACCCGACTTGCTGCCGGTATAGAGCGCATTCTGCCTAAGTTTGCGGGAAAATTTGAAGCCATTGCGGTTCGAGTGCCAACTATCAATGTTACTGCCATGGATTTAAGTGTAACGCTTCAATCTAAGGTAACGATTGAGCAAGTGAACCAAGCCCTTCGCAATGCAAAAGCGGGGCGTTTACAGGGCATTTTGGACTACACCGAAGAGCCTTTGGTGTCGGTAGATTTCAATCACGACCCTCACTCGTGTATTGTAGATGGCACACAAACAAGAGTCAGTCACAAACAACTGGTTAAAACACTAGTATGGTGTGACAACGAATGGGGTTTTGCAAACCGTATGCTCGATACCGCAAAAGTGATGTTCGACGCAAAATAAAGCATTGATGCTGCCAAGGGTTGGTAGCACCAGCCCGCGCAGCTTTCACAGTTAATTTGAGCGTGTCTTACCTTCAAAACTCGCTCTACTGAATTTAAATTAACATAGGAAAGACGATGGCAATTCCAAGCATGAGCGATATGGCCCTAAAAGGTCAGCGCGTATTAATTAGACAAGATTTAAACGTGCCGGTAAAAGACGGCAAAGTAACTTCTGATGCGCGTATCAAAGCATCAATCCCTACGATTAAAGCAGCCCTAGACGCAGGTGCGGCAGTTATGGTGATGTCTCACCTTGGTCGTCCTACTGAAGGCGAGCCTGCAGACGAATTCTCTCTTCAACCTGTTGTTGATTATCTTAATGACGCCCTAGACGTACCAGTTAAGCTTGTAAAAGATTACTTAGATGGCGTGGAGCTTGCAGACGGCGAATTAGTTATCCTTGAAAACGTACGTTTTAATAACGGCGAAAAGAAGGACGACGAAACGTTAGCAAAACAGTACGCAGCACTTTGCGATATCTTTGTTATGGATGCGTTCGGTACTGCTCACCGCGCACAAGCGTCTACTCATGGCGTTGCTAAATTTGCACCAAAAGCCTGTGCTGGCCCATTACTTGCTGCAGAATTAGACGCACTTGGCAAAGCGCTAGACAACCCTAAGCGTCCAATGGTTGCTATTGTGGGTGGCTCTAAAGTGTCTACCAAGTTGACCGTGTTAAAAACATTGGCTGAAAAAGTTGACCAGCTGATTGTTGGTGGCGGTATTGCCAACACTTTCATTGCTGCTCAAGGCCATAATGTAGGTAAGTCACTAGTAGAGATGGACCTTACCGAGCAAGCCACGCAGCTTATGAATGAAGCACAGGCGAATGGCGGTAATATTCCAGTACCTACAGATGTGGTCGTGGGCAAAGCGTTTGATGAGAATACCGAAGCGACGCTAAAAGTAGTCAGTGACGTTGCCGACGACGATATGATTTTTGATATTGGTCCAGACTCTTCAAAGGCGTTAGAGGACATTATCAAGAACGCGGGAACCATTGTATGGAATGGCCCTGTAGGCGTATTTGAATTTGAACAGTTCAGTGCTGGAACAAAAGCGCTGTCTGAAGCGATTGCGGCAAGCGACGCATTCTCAATCGCAGGTGGTGGTGATACACTAGCAGCAGTTGATAAATACGGGATTGCCGATAAGGTCTCTTATATTTCAACAGGTGGTGGCGCGTTCCTAGAATTCTTGGAAGGCAAAACACTACCAGCGGTAGCAGTACTAGAAGAAAAAAATAAATAAGCCTGGGCGCTGCATGTAAACGCAGCGTTTTAAAGCTCTAGATAGCTAAGGCCTAGTACAAACGTTACCCCATAAGTGTCACGCTCAGTAACAGCATTGTTGAGCGTGACCTTTTAATCGGAAACGATTACACCTGCGAAACAGTGAAGTACGCAGGCATAAATACCAACTTTATTACAGATGTGTTTACTTAAGGTGCTGGCATGCTGCGTCTGAGACAAACAGATCTTTAATAGAATTGGTATAACAATAAACCCTACACCTGTCTATTAAGGCAGTAATATACAAAAGGAGTGTTGCAATGGCATCACAAGCTCAGCAGGCAATGCTGGATAAACTGAAGACGCAAACCGGTTTTATTGCAGCGTTAGATCAAAGCGGCGGTAGTACCCCTAAAGCGTTGCGCTTATACGGCATCGAAGAGTCAGAGTATAGCTCAGACGAAGAGATGTTTAATCTTGTTCACGAAATGCGTACACGCATTATCACCAGCACCCCTTTTAGCGGCGAGCGCGTTCTTGGCGCAATCTTGTTTGAAAACACCCTTGATAGAGAAATTGAAGGCATGTCTTCTGCACATTTCTTATGGCAGAAGAAGCGCGTAATTCCGTTCCTAAAGGTAGATAAAGGATTAGCTGAAGAAAGCAACGGCGTGCAGGTAATGAAGCCAATGCCAGGTCTTGATGCACTGCTAGCTAAAGCGGTGGCGCAAGATGTATTTGGCACTAAAATGCGAAGTGTTGTTAAGCTTGCGAATCACCAAGGTATTAAAGACGTTGTTGCTCAGCAATTTGAAGTGGGTAAGCAAATTTTAGCCGCGGGCCTTGTTCCAATCATTGAGCCAGAAGTGGATATTCACAGTCCACAAAAAGCGGAAGCAGAAGCATTACTTAAGCTAGAGATTTTGACGCAGCTTAATCTGCTAAACGAAGGTCAGGAAGTCATGCTTAAGCTTACGCTTCCGACAGAGGCAAACTTTTATAAAGAGCTTGTTGATCACCCTCGTGTACTTAAAGTAGTGGCGCTATCTGGTGGCTATAGCCGCGAGGAAGCAAACGCGAAGCTGGCAGAAAACCAAGGTATGATCGCGAGTTTCTCTCGCGCACTGACAGAAGGCGTATCTGCACAGCAAACTCAAGAAGAGTTTGAAGCAACGCTTGATACTGCAATTGAAGGTATCTACCAAGCGTCTAAAGCTTGATCCTCTCCTTTTAAATTGATTGTAAAGAGCGCCTAATGGCGCTCTTTTTCGTTGTGCGGTTTTGTCACTTCCTATTCCATTTCGCTTTTGTCGATTCTGAAAACGTGCAATCGCTTATTGCCCGCGTTTACTAGCAAGAATGTTTCTTGTAAAAGCGTAATTGCCTGTGTAGCATAACGCCGCAATTTTCCTTATATAATTGAATTTCTGGAATAATCATCGGTGAATAATCATCAGTACATGAAGCAGTACACCATATACGCATTAATTGCGTTGTTGTTTACTTGCTTATCTGGACTTAAACAGGATTACAAGCCGATCACGTTCAAGCATCATTTCGATGCTTCTATTTCCGAATATTCCTTCGAGTTTGATACAGAGGAAAGTGCGCCGGAAGAGCCCGCTCCACCACAATATGTTGTGCTGGATTACCTTACGGACTCCTTCACTGAAACCGCAAAGCCACGTCCGCGCTGGCATTTCAAAACATCCCTTAACTACGCAACGCCGTTAACACGAGCGCCGCCTATTGCTTAGTTTCTTAGGCTTAGCAGTTAGCTGCTTACCTAGAAACACCTTAATTCGATATTCATTACATAGCGCCAGCCCTTTTTGCTGGATGTTTTTGCGCGCTTAATTTTCAGCACTGAATTTTATTGCTGAACGCGCGCTAGTGGCGTGCTGCCTTTTTACGAGGCACGTCACGATTAGCCTTTTATTACGAATTTACATTATGAGCAAAAAAGCACTTCTTGCAGTAAGCATTGTTACCGCACTATTAGGTGGGTGTGGCCATGAAGAACATGCTGCGCATCACGAAAAACTTCAATTCAACGTTACTCATCCCATCGTACAAGACACAACGCTGGTAAAAGAGTACGTCAGTCAGGTACGTGCCATTCAACATATTGAAGTTAGAGCTATGGAAAAAGGCTATCTTCAATCGACCTTTGTTGATGAGGGACAAACGGTAGAACGTGGTCAGCCCATGTTTAAAATAATGCCGAACGTGTATGAAGCTGAACTACACCGCGCTGAAGCCGAGGCTAAAGCAGTCGAGATGGAGTACAAAAATACAAAGTCGCTTGTTGAGCAAAACATTGTTTCTCCTAACGAACTTGCCGTGATTGAAGCGCAGCTTCAAAAAGTACAGGCAGAAGTTGAACTGGCGAAGACCCACCTAACGTTTACTGACGTTAAAGCACCGTTCACAGGGAAAATGGACCGACTGGAAGCTCGAACGGGAAGTCTGCTTGATGAGGGTGAGTTGCTTACCACGCTATCTGATATCAGCACCATGTGGGTGTATTTCAATGTACCTGAATCTGAGTATTTGAAATACGCGCAAAACAACCCGTCAAACAAACAAACGCCAGTGCGATTAAAGCTTGCCGATGGCAGTATTTACGAGCACCAAGGCGTGATAGATGCCATTGAAGCCGATTTTGATAATCATACCGGTACCATAGAAATGCGTGCGTCTTTCCCTAACCCAGACCAGCTGCTAAGACATGGGCAGACCGGAAATGTCATGGTGGATATTGCCTATCCAGATGCGCTGGTTATTCCTCAGAAGGCCACATTCGAAATTCTCGATCAAAGCTTTGTGTATGTGCTGGATAGCGAGAACAAGTTAGCAACCCGCCACATTAACATCGCTGCAGAACTCCCTAACATCTATCTGGTTTCAGACGGCCTAGCGCCGAGCGACACTATTTTGATTGAAGGACTGCGAAGAGTCTCGAACGGCGATGAGATAGAGCCTGAACTTATTTCAGCCAGCGACACATTAGCTGAACTGTCACTGCACGCAGAATAAGGGGGCGCTATGTTTGGAGTTTTTATTAAACGTCCAGTGATGGCCATCATGCTATCGCTGATGATTATATTTTTGGGCGTGTTGTCGGTGTTTAGCCTACCCACGTCACAGTTTCCAGATATTGCTCCGCCGCGAGTGCTTATTTCTCTGGCATATCCCGGTTCGAGCGCTGATGTATTGGTGAAGTCATCGCTGGTTACCATTGAGCGTTCAATCAACGGTGTGCCGGGCATGAAGTACATCGTGTCTGATGCGACCAGCGCGGGTGAAGCCACCATTCAAGTTATCTTCGATTTAGATGTAGATCCGAATCAGGCGCTCATTAATGTGAAAACGCGGCTTGACCAGATCATGAACCGGCTGCCCCAGCTCGTGCAGTTAGAAGGGGTGGTACTAGAGCGGGTTCAGCCTAGCATGTTGATGTACATAAACGTTTATAGCACGGACGAAACGGCTGATGAAAAGTTTCTGTACAACTATTCCAATATCAACCTTATCCCAGAGATACAGCGAGTAAACGGTATTGCCAGTGCAAAAATATTGGGAAGTCGCCAGTACGCAATGCGAATTTGGTTAAAGCCTGATCGCATGCGTGCTTACAATGTTTCTGTAGATGAGATCATGGAATCGATAGACGAGCAAAGCTTGATTGGACGCCCTGGGCGACTTGGCAGAAGCTCAGGCATTACTGCTCAGTCCAAAGAATACGTGCTTATTTACGAAGGACGTTACGACGAGCCTGAAGAATATAAAAATATCATTATTCGCGCCGATTCCGACGGACGCTTGCTCAAATTAGGTGATATTGCCGATGTTGAGTTAAGTAGTGAATTTTTCGATATTTACTCAAACAAAGACGGATATCCTTCCGCTGCCATAGTACTTAAGCAGAACTACGGAAGTAGTGCCAACGAGGTTATTTCTCAGGTTAAAGCCACTATGGCTGAACTAGAAAAAACGTTTCCAGAAGGCATGAAGTACGAAATCAACTACGATGTTTCCAAGTTTCTAGATGCCTCTATTGAACAAGTGCTGCATACCCTGTTTGAAGCCTTTATTTTGGTTTCCTTGGTGGTGTTCATCTTTCTGGGGGACTGGCGCTCCACACTTATCCCGCTTCTTGCTGTGCCGGTTTCTCTGGTAGGGACGTTTTTCTGCATGCAAGCCACAGGGGTGAACATAAACCTTATTACTCTGTTCGCTCTGGTACTAGCTATCGGGATTGTGGTGGATAACGCTATTGTTATCGTGGAGGCCGTTCACGCGAAAATGGAAGAGAGCAGCAGCCTAACCCCTTATATGGCTACCCAACAAGTACTGGGTGAAATGGGGGGAGCTATTATCGCGATTACACTTGTGATGACGGCGGTTTTTGTGCCCCTTATTTTTATGACGGGCCCGGTAGGTGTCTTCTATCGCCAATTCTCTATTACCATGTCATCGTCAATTATCATCTCGTGTATTGTTGCGCTTTCATTAACGCCAGTGCTGTGTGCGATGTTGCTTAAAAACCCACATTCACACACAAGAAAGGCAACGCCATTAAGCAAGTTTATTGATGGATTTAACTATTATTTCAATAAGTTAACCGGTCGTTATACAGGCATTATTAAAGCTATCGTTACACGCCGGAGTGTTACTGTAGTGCTGCTTGCGGGCTTTGTGGTAAGTACCTTTGGCGTTAATCAGGCATTACCTACAGGCTTTATTCCCGGTGAAGACCAAGGGCAAATCTATGCCATTATTCAAACACCGCCAGGCAGTACCCTTGAAGCGACGAATACAGTAGCGCGAGAGCTGCAAAGCTTGGCGCTGGACGTTGAAGGCGTCTCCTCGGTGTCCTCGCTTGCTGGCTATGAAATTCTCACGGAAGGACGAGGTTCAAATGCTGGTACCTGCTTGATTAACCTTGAAGATTGGGCTAATCGCGAACAGTCGGTACGTGACATCATTGAAGAACTGGAAGCCAAAACACACCACTTAGGTGCAGTGATTGAGTATTTCGAACCGCCTGTTGTGCCGGGTTATGGCGCGTCGTCGGGGTTATCATTTCGTTTACTCGATAAAACCAACACAACCGACTATCAAGAGTTTGACCAAATCAACAAAGCCTTCATGGAAGAGCTTGGTAAACGTGATGAGCTAAAAGGTTTATTCACTTTTTATGCTGCCGATTATCCTCAGTATAAAATTGAGATAGATAACCAAGCTGCAATGCAGAAAGGGGTATCTATTGGCGCTGCCATGGAGAATCTGAATATTCTTATCGGTAGTACTTACGAGCAAGGTTTCACGCGTTTTAATAACTTCTTCAAAGTGTACACACAAAGTGCGCCAGAATATCGTCGTTATCCCAGTGACTTATTGGATTACTACGTGAAAAACGAAGAAGGTGAAATGGTGCCTTACTCGGCCTTTATGAAGCTGATTAAAACCCAAGGCCCTAATGAAATTACACGCTACAACCTTTATACCTCGGCAGCAATTCGTGCAGAGCCTGCAGCAGGGTATACCTCGGCGCAAGCGATAAAAGCAGTTGAGGAAGTAGCGGCTGCAACCCTGCCAAAAGGATATGACATTGGTTGGGAAGGCCTGTCATTTGACGAGGCTAAACGAGGCAATGAAGCCATCGTTATCTTTGCCGTAGTATTGTTGTTTGTATATATCGTGCTGGCATCACAATACGAAAGTCTGCTTCTACCTTTTGCAGTCATTCTTTCACTACCTACCGGTATTCTCGGCTCATTCCTGTTTCTAAAAGGAATGGGGCTGGCCAACGACGTTTATGCGCAGCTTGGCTTAGTTATGCTGGTTGGGTTACTCGGCAAAAATGCCGTGCTTATTGTGGAATACGCAGTGCAAAAAAATCAGCAGGGCTTATCGATTGCTGACGCAGCTGTTGAAGCGGCCAAACAGCGCTTCCGTCCAATCTTAATGACATCGTTCTCGTTTGTAGCAGGGCTAATTCCGCTTGTTATTGCAACGGGGGCAGGCGCAGTGGGAAATAGAACTATTGGTGCTTCTGCCTTAGGCGGTACTTTGTTCGGCACTATTTTTGGTGTGCTGGTTATTCCTGGGCTTTACTACTTGTTCGCCAAATTTGAAGAAGGTAAGTCATTAATCAAAAACGAAGATCATGTCCCTCTTACTGAAACTTACCACTATAACGATGAGGTGCTAAGCGATGACAAATAAAAAGCGATTTACCTATAAGCCGCTGTGGTTAGCGCTTAGTAGTGCGTTGTTAGTACAGGCATGTGCCATTCCTACCATTGAAACGCGAAACCCTAAACTAGATTTGCCAGAGCAGTTTAACGCGAAAGTTTCGCAAATGGATACTCAGGCTGGTCAAGGGATTAACCAGAGTACACAAGCAAATATTCAATGGAGTGAGTGGTTTAACGACCCTACGCTTTCTGCGCTGGTGGATACGGCGGTTAAGAACAACCAAGAGGTGTCTATATTAATTCAACGCATTAATATGGCGTCGAATGAAGTGTATGCACGGGAAGGGGAATATTTGCCTCGACTCTCTGCGGGGGTAGCCGCTGAAACCGAAAAGGTTGGCGAATATACCCGGGAAGGCGCAGTAGAAGAACAGTTAAATATCAAGGAGGATAAAGAATTTCCCGACCCGCTGGCAAACTTAAAGCTAGGCCTTAATGCGTCGTGGGAAATTGACGTTTGGCATAAGCTGAGAGATGCGTCTAAAGTGGCCTCGCTTGAATACTTGGCGTCGGTTGAAAGTAAAAACTTTTTCGTTACCCAGTTAGTATCTGAAGTTGCGCGTACTTACTATGAACTGCTGGCGCTAGATAACAAGCTAGAGAATCTTGACTCAACCATTTCGCTACAGCGTAATGTTATTCACACTATTAATGCGTTGAAAGAATACGGGCGGGCGTCATCGCTACCCGTTGCGCGCTTTAACGCGGAAGTGAAGAAAAACGAGAGCGAGCGTTACTTGATTGAGCAGGAAATCCTAGAGAAAGAGAACACGCTCAATCTGTTATTAGGACGCACTCCACAGCCCATTCAAAGGGACAGTAACGTGTTGCTCAGCGCCGAGCTAAAAAGCCCGCAGGTGGGTGTACCCTCTGCGCTATTAGACAATCGCCCTGATATAAAACAAGCTGCACTCAAGCTCCAAGCAGCAGAGTTAAATATCGATGTGGCTAAAGCCAACTTCTACCCTTCTTTTGAGCTAAAAGCAGGGGTAGGTTTATCGGCGTTTGATAGTCGCTACTTGTTTAATGTGCCTGAGTCATTGGCATATTCTTTATCTGGTGATGTTTTTGCGCCATTAGTAAACCGCAGGGCGATTGAGGCGGTTTATCAAAATGCCAGCGCCGAACAAATTGAAGCGGCTTACGAATATGAACTGACCGTTTTAACGGCGGTAGCTGAAGTAACAAACAGTTTATCGAAGCTCGATAATTTGGAGAAAAGTGCTGAAGCAAGGCGTCATCAAATTGCTTCACTCGAACAGTCGATTGATATTGCCAATGGGCTTTTTTCGTCAGCTCATGGTGAATATTTAGAGGTGCTGCTTGCACAGCGAGAAGCACTGGAAGCGCGTAGCGAGTTTATAGAAACCCGTCAGCAGCAAATGGCCGCACTGGTCGATTTGTATCAGGCACTCGGAGGCGGATGGCAGTCTTAAAACAATAAGGAGAGCGTTAGCTCTCCTTTTTTTCGCCTTCATCAAAAGCTGGCGGTGAATTTCAGACTCAACGTGTGACAAAAGCAGAACGCATGCGGTGTTGAATGTTAACGCGTAAAGTTAAAGCGGGCAAAAAAGCGCTCAGCTTCGTCACTATCAAAATCATAGCCATTATTCGTCATCGCTTCCAAAGCATCTTCTACCGTTTCGTAAAAGCCATAAGGAACTTCGGCAGCGTCGTAGCACTGAGAAATCTGATGCTTAGTTGTGAGCATAATGTCGGTATCTAATATCACCACGGCAAGAAACGACAGGCCGCGGGTTTTTCTTACCCTAGTTTGTTTTACAAAAATATCAAAGGTGGAAGGGGGCATCAGGCTTTCACCGTAAAGACAGCTTACTTGTGCCCATTTAGTGCCCTTTTCGAATTTTGAAATGTCAGAAGACATCTTAACTACGCCATTTCTCATGGTTTCGTCATTCCACGGTCCGCGCGCTGAGAAGAGCAGCAACTGACCGCTTACGCTACATTCAAACTCGCCGTGTGGATTATTCATGGGCATTAACTTTAAGCCTTATATAGAAGTTAGCACTTTACTGCTATCACGCAACTAACCATTCGGCTTAAGCCAACGCCCCTGTGTACTGCGCTTAATCGCCTAGCGATGTCGCTCAACGTTTAATCTTTATTGGCTGAATTTATTCAGTAATATGGAGACGATAAATGCATCACTACAACGTGATCACCCTATAAAAAGAACGGATAAGAACAAATAGATTAAGGTGAGATATGTCTTTTACGAGAAATCACAGGTACCCGTCAGTCAAAAAACGGTTTGCTATATGGGCTGCACTATTTAGCGTAGGCACGCTAGCTATGCCATCCACAGCGCTTGCAAACAATGAGAGAGAATCTCTTACTTCCGACTCTGGACGCTATTTTAAATCGGAAGATATTTTTAATTTGGAATACGTGAGCGAAGTTCAGGTGTCGCCAAACGGTAAATATGTTGCGTATGTGCGCCGTTCAAACGACATTATGTCGGACAGCAGTCGAGCGAACGTCTGGCTAGCGTCGGTTGATGGAAAGTCACACCGCCCCTTACTGTCGTCGAAAAAGAGTTACTATTCTATTCGCTGGTCACCAGACGGTAGCCGATTGGCTTACCTTTCTAATGAAGAAGGTAAACCACAACTGTATGTGCGTTGGATGGATACAGGGCAAACGGCACTCGTAACAAATGTCACCTCAAACCCAAGTAACATCACTTGGTCGCCAGATGGTAAGCACATTGCTTTCACTATGAGCGTTGATGCCAAGGAAAAGCCGCTAGACGTTAAAATGCCTAAAAAGCCTGACGGTGCAAAGTGGTCTCCTAGCTTTCAATATATTACCAAAGCGCGCTATCAAGCCGATGGCCGAGGCATTCTTGAATCTGCTTACACCCATATTTTTATTGTTCCTGCTGACGGAGGCACAGCGCGACAGCTTACTTCAGGGAACTATCACCACAATGGGCGCTTAAGTTTCTCTCCTGATAGCGACAAAATCTATTTCTCTGCCAACCGCAGTGACAATTGGGAGTATGAGCCTGTTGAGGGGGACATCTTTTCTGTGGATATGATGGGTAATATCGCACAGCTTACCAACGACAAAGGCCTCGAATCATCGCCTGTCGTATCGCCTGACGGAAAGCACATTGCTTACGCACGCCGCGATGACGAAAAAGTGATGTACAAAAATAGCTATTTATATGTGATGAAGAGCGATGGTACAGATGCTCAAAATTTAACAAAAGACATTGATAATTCAGTGTCTAACTTTCACTGGAAAGATAATAAGCACGTTTATTTTCAGCAGTCGGTTCGCGGTTTAGCGCAGGTGGATGTGGTATCGCTATCGGGCAGCGTAAAAGCCGTAGCTAAGGGGCTGGGCGGTACTACGTTAGGACGACCTTATGTGTTTGGCACCTATCACGCTGTTGATGATGTAGTGGCGTATACCAAAGGACGTACCGATCGGCCCGCTGATTTATATGTCACTACGCGAAACGAGCGACAGCTTACTGCACTAAACGAAGACGTTCTAGGTCATAAGCAACTTGGCGAAGTAAAAGAAATTGTCTATCCGTCTTCTATTGATGGCGAAGAAATCCAGGGGTGGTACATTCTGCCGCCAAACTATGACAGTTCGAAAACATATCCGCTTATCTTAGAAATTCACGGCGGACCTAATCTCGCTTATGGCCCTGTCTTCACGGCCGAGCTGCAGCGCATGGCTGCAGAGGGCTACGTGGTGTTTTATGATAATCACAGAGGTAGTACAGGTTATGGAGAGCGCTTTGCATTGCTACTTCAAGGGAAATACAGTTCGGAATATGACTTCTCAGACCATATGTCGGGCGTAGATGCGCTTATTGAAAAAGGCATCGCTGATCCAGAGCGACTGTTTATTACTGGTGGTTCAGCAGGCGGCATTGCATCAGCCTATGCCATTGGCCTTACTAACCGATTTAAAGCAGCCGTAGTCGCTAAACCCGTTATCAACTGGTTATCGAAAGTGCTGACTGCCGATTCAGGTCTATATCAAATCCCTTTCCAATTTCCGGGTAAGCCTTGGGACAATGTAGAGCACTACTGGAAGCGCTCACCGCTATCGCTAGTAGGCAATGTAACGACCCCCACCATGCTGATTACGGGAGTGGAGGACAAGCGCACGCCAATGTCTGAGACCGAGCAGTTCTATCAAGCGTTAAAGATTCAAAAGGTTGATAGCGTACTGGTAAAAGTACCTGGATCGCCCCACGGGATCGCTTCTAAGCCATCTAGAATGATTGGTAAAGTTGAAAATATCTTGGCGTGGTTTAAAAAATACGACAGCGTGCAGTCACAAAGTACGCAAGTTGAAGCTCAATAATTAGTGTGCTGAAACTAAGTGGGGCTAATGCGCCGACTCAATCGGTTCAAGGCCCCATTTTTTAGTATTCGAGCATATTCGTCATTCGCTTTTAAGATCGAAAGCGCGATTGTGAGAGGCGCTGTTTTTCTATTCCACGGTGGGATGTAATTGCTCAATATCAGGAACAACCGTGAGTTTTAAATTAAGCGTTTTCCAGTAGTGGCTTTCTCGTAGCAGGTCAGCTGAGATAATAGGTTTTTCATCTAACCAGCCATCGGGGAAGGTAGTGGTCAGTTCGTTCTTTTCTACATCAACAACGAGGTCAGGTACAAAACCCTCTTGGCGTTTAATATTAAGCAGTACACCCAAACGCAGTAACGCGATTAAATGCTTAACCGACCGCTCATCGAAAAGATTAAACGCGGGCAATTCACTGGTTCGAATTTTCTTTCTATGGAATCGCACGAGCGTAGCTAGCAGTAATTGTTGTTCCTGCGTAAACCCAGGCATGTCCACATTACCAAGAATATAGGCGCTGTGTTTTTGTATGCCTCGAGAGTTAATTTGCATGCCGACTTCGTGAAGTAAAGCTGCCCAGCCGAGCATGCTTTTAAAGTCACGCCCTTTAAGTTTCCATGCTTTTTCAACATCGTTGAAAAGTGAAAGGGTTGTATTAAGCACCATAGTGGCTTGGGACGTATCTACATCGTAGCGGGTTGCCAAACTACTCGCGGTTCTGCCGCGAATATCAGCGTGATGAAGCTCATCTTCCATCTGATAAAGCACGCCTTCGCGCAAGGCGGCAGGCGAGTACACCAAGCCTTCAATCTCTAGCGCTTTGAAAACGGCGATAAGAATAGCGAGGCCGCCAGCAATAACCACACGACGATCTTCACTTAAATCTGGGTAGCTTAATTTGTCTATATGGCCTGCGCTAACGAATTGCTTCATTAGGTTGCGTAGGCTTTTTAAGGTTACTGGAATATCATGCCCATTTGGACGGTCTTGCTGACATAACGTGAACAACGATCGGATAGTACCTGAGGTACCTACACACTGTACCCAGCCTAATCTGCGATACTTGTTATCTATCATTTCAAGCTCTTGTTGAGCTGCGGTAATCGCGCGCTCAAAAGCTTTAGACTTTAATTCGCCGTCGGGGAAAAAGCGTTGAGTATAGCTTACGCAACCCATTTGAAGGCTGCGGCAAAGTAAGGGTGTGAAGCCTTCACCAATAACGAACTCGGTGGAGCCGCCGCCTATATCGATAACAAGTTGCTGGCCATCAGCATGATTGGTATGGGCCACGCCAGAGTAAATCAGACGGGCTTCTTCTACACCAGAGATAACTTCAATGGGGTAGGGAAGAATGTCTTTTGCTGCACTGATAAAGTCTCTGGCATTGCGGGCTTTACGCAGTGTATGGGTGGCAACAATGCGCACAGAGTCAGGCTCGAACCCCTTGAGGCTTTCTGCTACCACTTTAAGCATAGCAAGCCCACGCTCCATCGCTTCTTCAGACAGAATATCGTCCTCATTGAGGCCTTCGGCCAAGCGAACTTTTTGCTTAACTCTATGCAGTATCTGAACAGACCCAGCAACAATACGCGCCACTACTAAATGGAAGCTGTTAGAGCCAATATCTAACGCCGCGACTTTACTTACCTCGCGGGTTTCCACATCATTAAAAACGGTTTCATGTTGGGTCATGGACTAATTTTCTATCCTACAAAGTGTCTTCTAGCTTCTTTAAATAGTCGTAAATTTCTATTTGCGAGCGAAGTTTTTTACGATTACCCCTCGCAACGTACTTGTTGCTCTGATCCTTGTCAATCACTCGAGCCTTCAGGGTATCTTTAAATTGCAGTTCCATTATATCGACAATACGCTGTTGAAGACCTTTATCGTAAACGGGGCAGCCTACTTCTATGCGGTTATCCATGTTTCGGGTCATCCAGTCAGCAGATGAAATATACACTTTTCTTTCGCCACCGCCTTCAAAAATCATCACGCGAGGGTGTTCAAGGAACCTATCAACAATAGAGATGATCTCGATGTTTTCGCTAATCCCTTTTATGCCTGGATTAAGTGAGCACATGCCGCGCACGATACCGCGGATCTTAACGCCAGCCTGGCTCGCGCGATATAAATCATCAATAAGTTCTTTATCAACAAGGTTGTTAATCTTAAAGGTGATTTGCGCATCTTGGCCCTGGTTCAGGTGCTGAATCTCTTGGCGAATTAACGACTGAATTTTGGTTCTGGCGTTTAACGGCGAAATTTGTAAATGCTGAAACTTATAACGTCGGTAAGGGTATTGAATAAGATCGAATACCGCCACGCCTTCGTCTGCCAACTCTTGATTACGGGTAAATAAGCTGTAATCGGTATAAATTTTCGCCGTTTTCTCGTTGAAGTTACCTGTACCGAAGTGCGCATAGTTCACCATACTGCCTCTTTCTTCACGAGTAACAATACACAGCTTAGAGTGAATTTTAAGGGTAGGCACGCCAAGTACAACGCGTATACCTGCATCAGTCATGCGTTTAGACCATTCGATATTTGCCTCTTCGTCAAAACGGGCGCGAAGTTCTACCACAACGGTTACTTTTTTGCCATTGTCTACCGCGTCAATCAACGAGTTTACAATGCGTGAATTACTGGCAACACGATAAATATTAATACGTATGGTTTTAACATTCGGGTCGAAAGCCGCCTGACGCAAAAACTCGGTGAAGTGTAGGAAGCGATGGTACGGGTAGTACAGTAGTATGTCTCGTGCAGTAATGGCATCGAAAACGGTGTTGTACTTAGAGAATGCCTTGCTGTCGATAGCAGGCAGCGGCGTATGCTCTAAATATTCTCGGCCCACATTAGGGAAGCCAATAAAGTCTTTAAAGTTACGATAGTGCCCAGCAGCGTGCATGGTATCTAGCTTGGTTATCTTAAGTCGTTTGCGCAAGTCAGATTTCATGTCTTCAGGCATGTTCGTGTCGTAGATAACACGTACAGGCTCAGCGATAAGGCGCTGCTTCATACTTTCAGACATCTTTTCAACGAAGCTTTCGTCAATTTCTTCGTTGATAGAATATTCCGCATCACGCGTCATTTTAAACGAGAATGCTTCAATTTCGTCGAACTTCGCGAAACCGCGGAAAATGTCTTCAATACACAGCTGAATCATGTCATCGAGCATAATAATGCTCTTCTTCTTGCGGCTTTTTTGCGGTGGGATCAGCATAAAGCGCGACATTTCAGAGGTAGGAACCTGAATAACCGCAAATTTAGGATTACGGTCCTTTCTTCTAAGCGCCACATATAAATACACCGACGTACCGTTTAAACGGCTAAGTAGGTCGGTCTTCTTATCTATTAAAATAGGTGCAATGTGACGCAGTGCTTTGTTAACGAAGAAGTTGCGTACCCACTGCTTTTGATAATCATCTAAATCGTCTTTTCGAAGAATATGTATGTTGTAGCGAGCTAGGGACTTAACCACATCCTTATGAATTTGGTCGAACTTTTCAGAAAGCTGGACTACCTTTTTCTGAATAAGTGCCATAAGAGCGGTTTGGCGTTCAGCTTCTTCTTCATTGCCGTCATTTTGCGCAATGGTAATTTGTCGTTTCACGTCAGCGGCGCGCACGCGATAAAACTCATCTAGGTTATTTGAGTAAATACCAAGAAAACGAATTCGCTCCACGGCGGGATTGTTTTTATCTGCGGCTTCTTGCAATACGCGTTCGTTAAATGCAAGCCAGCTTAATTCTTTGGGATAATATAAAACGTCGTTATCCATAATGTCTCAATTCACGTTCATAAAAATGGTCAAAGACTGCCATCAGTCAGTGACACTACTGTGACAACACGTATTCTGGTGCAAGTGCGCACGCATTGCGTTGTGGTTATTCCATTAACTTTCAATATGATGAGTTCGTAATTGTGATGCGCGGGAAAATGTATGGCACCACAAATACGCCCTTGTTTTTATCGCTTCGCGGTAATATCCACCACCAAATCGTTAGCCAACGACTCCAGTGAGTCTTGCAGTGCGCCGTCGTCAAAATCTTCTGGCACCGCAATTTCTGCTTTTGCTTTGAAAATCAGGCTGCCCCAATTAGGCGCGCTTTCACAGTGTGAAGCGAAGGTGAGAATATTCAAATTGAACTGGTTTAAAACAGAGGTGAGCTCTTGGACAATACCGGTTTTGTCATTGCCCATTACATCAACCGTCAATTTGGTGGTGTTGTTATTTTCACTGCTCGCTACCGCTACAGATTGCACCGACAAATCTTTAATGGCGTCTAGCGCATCAATTAAGCCCTGTTTGTTCTCATCGGCAACATGTACTTCTACAAAACCGGTGAACATTCCCGCCATATGCGCAAAGCTCGATCCTTGCCAGTTGCCCTCATGTTTGTATACACACTTAGCCAGTGCGTCTACTAAACCCGGCTTGTCTTTACCCATAATGCTTATAACCAATGATTGCATACGATGCTCCTTATTGGGCGTGTAGAGAAAAACTTTGATCGTCTTCCTGTTGGGTAATACCATAAGCGCAGAGTAGGTTGCGCGAAGGTAATGCTTTAAACTTTCACTTGCTATTAGCATAACAAAACTTACACTGCTCACCAGTGCAATTTAGGGTTATTCTTCTTAAAAATGAAGAATTTCGAAAATAAGAATTACTAAACAGCCGCATGACTTTCGACAGCAACAGCACAAACAAAAAACGCCAGCGCAGCGACAGGTGGTCACGCTATGTAGTGACCGGCTTCGGCGGCCTTGTTTTGTTGACGTTAGTTATTCTTATTACCCATCTAATCAGCCAAGCTCTGCCGTTGGCATATATCCCTAGCTTAAATCACCTGTTGAGCTTGAAAACGTTAGATAATGAAAAAATTATCAGCGCAGGCGACATCATTAACGGTCAGCCAATGCTGGTTAGGAAGTCTGACTGTCGATTGGGATTAAAGTTGCTTAAAGGCGATGCTCTGGTAAGTAATCACGATTATATCCGTCCTTGCGAGCATAGGCTGTCTTCCCACAGTGTGATGGGCGAGAACTATATCGTAGACATTTCTCCCAACGCCCAAGTGAGAGTTTTACCGGTTAGATCGTTCAATATGACCGACGGTAGTGCAGAGGATATTGCCACAAATACGCCGCAAGCAGCGTTGTCGAACAGCATTACGTTCGCGCTTCCCAAAGATGAGTGGGAGAGACGCAGTGACTGGAGCATTGCACTGTCTTCAAAATGGGCAGTGGTTTCTATCGTTCAAGACAATAAAGTGTTTATCCGTTGGGTAAATCGGCTTCGTCCTACACAGGTGGTGGATAAACGGTTTCATAATATAGACAGACTCGTATTGTTACCCGGCAGTCAGAGCGTGTTACTTCAAGTGGAGGATACGCTTTTCCTAAATAGGCTCACGGATGAAGGGGCGTCACTACTGCCAATAGCAGGAAACATTACAGCGTCATTAGATGAGAAGATTGTATTTCCACTTGCTAAAAACCGCACATTTTTCCTAATGAACAGCAATACACAGGCACTTACTCGCTGGGTGCTGAGCAAAAGCGATAAAGGCCTTACCTTCGAGCAAACCTACCAAGTAGCGCTACCAGAAGAGAACGTTAAGGATGTGGCAGAACATGCCAGTATGAACTTGATGGCTGTGCTGACCGATAAAGCAAGAGTGTTGTTGGTAAACCGTGTATCAGGCGATGTAGTGGCATCACAACAGATAGAGCGTTCTGCTGAGAATATCATTTGGTACGGCAATAAGCTTTATGGCTATTCAGATAGCACCTTATCAGTATGGGAAGGCAGGCACTTAAGCGGCGTTACTACATGGGCCTCTCTGTTTGAACCGCAGCATTACGAAGGGTATGAAACGGAAGAAACCGTGTGGCAAACCACCAGTGCCTCTGATTTCCAAGAGGCAAAATTTAGCTTAACGCCGCTATTAATAGGCAGTATTAAAGCCTCTGTTTTAGCGCTGCTTATTGCTATTCCGGTTGCTATCGGTGCCGCAATTTACACCGCGTTTTTTGCTAAAGGCCGCCTTCGCAACGTTATTAAGCCGGCTATCGAATTGCTCGAAGCGATTCCCAGTGTGCTCATCGGCTTCATCGCGGCTATTTGGTTGTCGCCAAAAGCTGAGCAGTTTTTATTTTCCTTTGCCTTTTTCCTAATCATTATCCCTTTTGTGCTTATTGTCGTTGCCCTGGTACAGCGCCCTGTTGCGGAATACTTACCAAAGAAGCTAAGACACGGAGCAGAGCTACTATTTGCTATAAGCGGAGTGTTCCTTTTGGGTTTTATTAGCGTGGAGTATGCGCCTTCGCTTATTTTCTCGATAATGGGGGTAGACGGGTCTACAATGCTTGCGGCCGAGTCCGATAGTCCCATCGGGAAAACGACTATAGTGGTAGCGTTAGCGTTAGGTGTGGCCATATCACCTAGTATCTATTCCCTTGCTGAAGATGCCATAAACGGCGTTCCAAATGATTTAAAACACGCCTCTTTTGCTTTAGGCGCCACACGACTACAGACCTTACTTCATGTTGTTCTTCACGTTGCACTACCGGGTATTGTTGCCGCGATTATGCTAGGTTTCGGCCGCGCGTTTGGTGAAACTATGATAGTCCTTATGGTGACGGGGAATACGCCAATCTCCAGCTGGGGCTTGATAGAAGGTTTGCGAGCACTTACTGCTAACTTGGCAATTGAACTTCCAGAAGCAGATGTATCATCGGCGCACTATCAAATTCTATTTTTCACCGCGTGTATTTTGTTCCTGTTTACCTTCTTGGTAAACACCATGGCAGAGCTATTGCGACAGCGTATAAGAAGTAGGGCGTACTATGGTTAATCGAACAACGTTTGGGTTAAGTGCGGTACAGCGTCAATCGTTAGTCATTAGCTTAACGGCTTTTTTCACCAGCCTGCTGCTTATTGCGCTAGTTAGCGTTCTTATACTTATTAGTTTTCGAGGTACGGCATATTTTTGGCCAGAACCCATCTATACGGTTACCGGTACGCATCAAGACGGCACAAGGTTTTCGGTGCTTGCGAACCTATTTGATGAATCAACAAATGAGGATGTGACACTTAAATTCTCAGATGCTCAGCATCCTTATGGCTTTCAAATCCAGTTATCTCGAGAGGAAATAGAGACTTCTCTACTTGCAAACCAAAGCGCAGAAATAAAACTGTTAGACGGCAGGCGTGTGTTGGCAATTCCTGAATACATCGTCGTGCCATCTAAACCGCCTCAACCTCTTGGTAACATTGATATTGTGCTAGAGGAAGTGGCTCAAATAAGCGCTCAAATTGAAGATTTAAATACGCAACACCTTGCACCTATTCACGAAGCGCTATCTCAATTTGATAAACGTAATGTTGTTGCCGACGCGCCAGCAAGAGAGCGTTTAGTGGCATCGTTTGACGAATACCAAAAGCGTGTGGAAGCGTTAGAAGCAACACGAGCCGAATATACCTTATTGGTAAGTTTTGCTGACGAAACGCCGTTTGTTATTCCCATATCTAGTATTCAAGATGTAGATTTTGTCAGTCGTCTAAGTACATGGGAAAAGTGGCAGGTGGCGTTTTCGGAAATCGGTGTTTTTCTTACCGATTCCCCTAAACAAGCGAATACCTCAGGTGGCGTCTTCCCTGCGTTGTTTGGCACTGTACTCATGGTATTCTTAATGACCATCATCGTAACGCCCTTTGGTGTATTAGCCGCTATTTACTTGAGCGAATATGCACCTAACACGGCGCTTACCACCATTATTCGTGTCAGTGTAAGCAACATGGCAGGTGTACCTTCTATTGTTTACGGCGTATTCGGCCTTGGTTTCTTTGTTTATACCTTGGGCGGCAGTATTGATGAGCTATTGTTTAGTGACACACTGCCAGCACCCACAATGGGAAGCCCTGGCGTTTTCTGGGCTGCCTTAACCATGGCAATTTTGACCTTACCTGTAGTGATTGTGGCGACTGAAGAAGGTTTGCGCAGGGTGCCGGAAGGATTGAAAGCGGGCAGTTACGCATTAGGGGCTACCAAAATTGAGACTATAGTGCGTACCGTATTGCCTATTGCGTCTCCGGGTATTATGACTGGCGTAATTCTGGCGATTGCGAGGGCGGCAGGTGAAGTAGCGCCACTTATGTTAGTGGGTGCGGTCAAGTTTGCGCCAACCTTGCCCATAGATGGAGAGTTTCCTTATCTCCACCTTGATAGGCAGTTTATGCATTTGGGCGTACTTATTTATGACGGAGCGTTTCACAGCCAAACTGATGGAAAGAGCGCAAGCATGATGTTTGCCGCTTGCTTGCTTTTACTTGTGGTGGTGTTTGTATTAAATATTCTGGCAGTTGTACTTAGAGCGCGCCTGCGCAAACGCTATCTCAAAGGATAATACAGGTTTTGTAACATGTTGAAGTTGTTTGAACACAATACGCTGAACGTTAACGACATTGGTGAAGAACAAACTGCGGTAGAGGTTAAAAAACTCAACCTGTGGTTTGGCAATAAGCATGTGTTAAATGACATCAGCATGCGGATCCCAAAAAACAAAATCACAGCGTTAATTGGTCAAAGTGGTTGCGGTAAATCTACACTCATTAGCTGTTTCAATCGCCTTAACGATTTGTATGACGGTTGCAAATACGATGGTGAAATTATTATTGATGGGCAAAACATCAATAGCCGCAAAGTAAATGTGTCACGCCTAAGAACGAACGTGGGCATGGTTTTTCAGCGACCCAACCCCTTTCCTATGAGCATTTATGAGAACGTGTGCTACGGGCTTAAGCTTCAAGGCGTTAAAATTCGTCGACACTTAGACGACGCGGTGGAAAGCGCACTGAAACAGGCGGCGCTGTGGGACGAGGTTAAAGATCGTTTATTTGAATCCGCTCATGTTTTATCTGGCGGTCAGCAGCAGCGTTTGGTGATTGCAAGAGCACTAGCGTTGAAGCCTGACATTCTACTTCTTGATGAACCCACCTCGGCCCTTGACCCTCTGACCACGCTTTTTATCGAAGAACTGATGGATGCATTAAAGAAACAATGCACCATTATTATCGTGACGCACAACATGCAGCAAGCGGCTAGGGTAAGCGACTACACCGCCTTTTTCCATCAGGGCAGGCTGATAGAATATGCAGACAGCGATACGCTGTTTACTATGCCAGAGAAGAAGCAAACCGAAGACTACATAACGGGGCGATATGGATAACGTAGCAGTAGGTGTGTGTTCTAACATGGGTTTGCGCCGTAATGCTTCAATTTGGCAAGATGTCGCGGTTTGTCACGATAGTTCTGCCACAGGTAGCGGCACGATTGATTGTCGTTATTCGTTATGCTTACGCCGCGAGGAGAAAACACCATGCGACAGGTAGCCTTAAACACGCATATTTCGGGTACGTTTAATATCGAGTTGGAAAACTTGCGTAACTCGGTATTAACCATGGGGGGCGAAGTTGAACAGCAGCTGGTGGATACGTTAAAAGCGGTAAAGCACAATCATGCCGCTCTGGCTGAAAAAGTGGTGTTGAACGACTTAAAAATTAACTCCATGGAAATTCAAATTGACGAAGAGTGCTTGCGCATTATTGCAAAACGTCATCCTACCGCCAGCGATCTGCGTTTAATTATGACCATTTCCAAAGCCATTACCGATATAGAGCGAATGGGCGATGAAATCGAGCGTATTGCCAAACTAGTAACGCGCAATAAGTTGCCGAGCTCAGATACCATTAAGAGCAGCATGTTACTTATTGGGGAGCGCGTGGCCGCCATGATGCGCGGCACATTCGACGCTTTTGCTCGTCAGGATGAGGCTGCGGCGTTAGAAGTGTATGACCAAGACAACCGCATTGACAGTGAGTACAAACGGCTGCTGTCGTATACCACCTCCGAAATGCAGAAAAGCACTGACGACATGCAGGATTGGCTGGATGTGTTGTGGGCAATGCGCTCGTTAGAGCGAATTGGTGATAGATGTAAAAACGTGTGTGAATATGTGGTTTATCTCACTCGCGGTACTGATGTTAGACATACACCGCTGGAAAATATGCAGCAAAAGCTGGAAGATTTGACGTAAACCTGTCCAAATGGTCAGTGTTATTTTGCGTAGTAATATTCAAATATGAAAGTTCGTGAAATTTATTTGTCATAAAACTGAAATATTTGGTGGATTTATCATCGCATTCAAATAATTCCGCATACTTTTATCGTTTTTCAGTGATTTTCGCTATGGCTTCTAACATGATTACGTTATCATGCGCCGCAGCCAAGAACAGATCGTGCAAAATTTAATCGAACCTTATGATAAAACACAATTTGTCTTTAACTTCATTCTCTAGCCTTTGTGGTGAAGAGATCATGCTACTTACTCAAGTAGCGTCCAGCCTAAATCGCGTTTAGATCGGGAGCGATTATCCGTGGAATTTTTTGAAAGTTATGGCCTAATTCTTATAATCCTTGCCGCCGGCGTTGGTTTCGTCATGGCATGGGGTATTGGAGCGAATGACGTTGCCAACGCAATGGGTACGTCAGTAGGTTCTAAAGCTTTAACCATAAAACAAGCCATTATCATTGCAATGATATTTGAGTTTGCTGGCGCCTACCTAGCAGGTGGCGAAGTAACGTCTACCATTCGAAAAGGGATTATCGACTCAACCTATTTTATAGACATACCTGAATACCTTGTATTAGGCATGATCTCATCACTACTTGCAGCTGGAATCTGGCTTGCGGTAGCGTCATGGTTGGGGTGGCCTGTATCTACCACTCACTCAATTATCGGTGCAATCATCGGTTTTACTGCCACTGGCGTCAGCATGGACGCAGTAGCATGGGACAAAGTGGGTGGTATTGTTGGTAGTTGGGTAGTAACCCCAGCTATTTCAGGCATCATTGCTTATCTTATTTTCATGAGCGCGCACAAGCTCATCTTCCAAACTGCCTCTCCGTTTGCAAATGCTAAGCGTTATGTGCCGTTCTATATGGCATTAGCGGGCTTTGTGATGTCGCTTGTTACTATCAAGAAAGGCCTTAAGCACGTTGGTTTAGAGCTAAGCGCTGTTAACGGATATGTGCTGGCGATTGCTATTGCCGTAGCGTTGGGCTTCTTGGGTAAATGGTTTATCGGCCGTATGAAGTTCAGCGGTTCTGAAGATGCAGACCTACAGGCGGCTAACGTTGAGAAAGTATTCGCACTTCTAATGGTAGTAACAGCCTGTTGTATGGCGTTTGCCCACGGTTCAAATGATGTAGCTAACGCTATTGGACCATTGGCTGCGGTAGTTAGCGTAGTAAGTAGTGGCGGCGAAATTAACTCTAGCACTACGCTTGCACCTTGGATCCTTCCTCTTGGTGGTTTAGGTATTGTTGCGGGTCTTGCGCTATTTGGACATCGCGTTATCAAGACCATTGGTCAAGGTATTACACACTTAACACCAAGCCGCGGTTTTGCAGCAGAACTCGCTGCAGCGTGTACGGTAGTTATCGCATCAGGTACGGGTTTACCTATTTCGACTACCCAAACGCTTGTAGGAGCGGTACTAGGTGTAGGTCTGGCGCGTGGTGTATCAGCGCTTAACCTAGGCATTGTGAGAAATATCGTCGTATCGTGGATTGTTACGTTGCCTGCAGGCGCAATCCTCTCGATTATTTTCTTCTACATTCTTAAAGCGTCGTTTGGCGTAGCGTAAAACACAGCGCTTACAAACGTTCGTATTAAGCGAAAAGAATTAAAAAAGGCCGTGCTTGAAGTGAAGCACGGCCTTTTTGTTTGTTGAGTTAATAACCTAATCAATAGAGATAGGCGTTTCGAAGCCACGGGGTTTAACACCCACAACGGCACACTTAAGCTGATGGATAGTTTCTTCTGCGGTGTCGCCCATGATGTAGCCAGGCACACCTAAACGTGCCACTGTGCCCATAACAATAATGTCGGTATCAAGGGATGTGGTTGTGGCTGCAATTTCTCTTCGAGGGTAACCGTGAACAATATGCTTCTGAGGTTTCAAATACTCTAATACATTGTCATCCAATTCATTGCCTAGTTCTTCAAGCAATTTGTCTAGTTCCGATTCACGCTCGGCATGGATTTTTGCAAGATCGGTTTCCATTCTGTCGTTATCAACCGATATAAACCCGTCTCTTGCTATGTTTTCAGGAACCGCATCGAAAACGTGGACAATGTGCAGCTGTGCAAATTCTAGCAAGGCTATTTGGCTTGCGTGACGCAAAATGTCGCGATTAAGATCGCGCCTAATAGACACTTCATGCTGAGGATAGTGATAGTTCAAATCCAGTGCTGCAACTACGTTTTTGTACTGACTGCGAGGCTTGTGGTTAATGATCCAAACCGGGCAAGGGCATTTGCGGAATAAACGCATATCTAAGCTTCCGAATAACTTATCTAGAAAGCTCTCTTCTGCCCGTTTAATTACTAGATCGATATTGTTCTTTTTTACATAACGCACAACGTCAATAAGCGGCTGACCTACCGTTACCGCGGTAGACACAGGATAGTGTTTTCCCCAGCTTTCCGCTTGTTCTTTTAACCAATGCTGGGCTTGGGTTTCCATGGTTTGCTGAGAATCAACATAAGAGAAAGACTCCATGACCATACTGGCGTTGGGCGGCAAAGATTCTAGCGAAAGCATAATGGTAAGCGAGGCTTGGTGCGCTTTGGCGATATGGAGTGCTTGGGCTACCGTATCATCTTGACGATGAGAGTCGCTTAATACACATAAAATGTTCTTATAATGTCCTTTCATACTGCCCTCAATAGTTAATCGCTCTATTGACTGAATGATACAAGAGCGGGTCTTACTTCGCTGTAAAAATATGTTGCGTATAACGCTTTAATTTAATCCTAACGCTACTTATTGGGGCTTTCCAGCGGGAAATGTCAAATTCTCAAAAGCTTCTTATAGATTGCACAATAAACAGAATTATCTACCTCTTTTTTAGGATGTTGTATATGTACAGCTGTGAATAATAGAAGATCGCTCTCGTTAACCATGGGTATCAACCCTAGGCGCTATTTAATCTTTATGTTAGATTAATCCAATATTTTTTAATCCCTTTTTAAATAATTGTGAGATGCCCATGAAATGGCCTAATCTTAAGCACCTGCACTATTTGGTGACGCTACATCAAGAGCAACATTTTCACCGTGCTGCACAGCGCTGTAACGTAAGTCAGTCAACATTGAGTACGGCCATTCAGAACCTTGAAGAGCACTTCGGAAGCCAACTTCTTGAGCGTGAACATAAAACCTTTGTGTTTACATCGTTGGGACTAGATATCGTTGAACGCAGTAAAGTGCTACTTCAGGAAGCGGGAGAGCTGGTTGAGTATGCGCAAAACGCAGGCAATTGGCAGCGAGGCACCTTAAAATTAGGTGTTATTCCAACCATTGCGCCGTTTCTTTTTGAAGGAATGATGGGAGCGTTTTCTGCATTTTTACCCGAGATCAACTTGGAAATGCAGGAAGACACGACGGAGAAGTTGCTACAGCAATTGACCGACGGCAGATTAGACTTACTTATTCTAGCGTTGCCAATGGAAACACCAGGGTGTAAACAGATGGTCTTAGGGCATGACCCGTTCCATCTTATTGCGCACAAAGATATTGCTGAGCAACTACCTAATCCTGTCGACATTTCAACCTTGCCGAAAAAGAGTATTTTCTTACTACAGCAAGAGCACTGTATGACCGGGCATGCGGTAAGTGCGTGCAATCTTCAGCACAGCGACCAAATTAGCAGCGTAGCGGCTAGCAGCTTGTATACCTTGGTGCAATTAGCGAATAGCAAAATGGGCTACACCTTTTTACCTGAACTTGCGATAAACCAGTCTATTCTTGAGCACACAGGTCTTAAGAGCTTCCCCGCTGAAGAGCAGGGATTTCGTGAGATTGGCTTAGTATGGCGTTCAGGCACGACGCGTATGCAGCTGTTTCGTCGTATTGGTGAAATTATCTCGCCACTGCTGCCTATTCCCACGTTAAAATAAGCTTGGCGCTGAGCGCGCTACCTTTCATATTTAGCTAAAGCGGTTGAGCCTGTAGGTTCAGCCGCTTTTTTATTGCTGACATCAATTATTGTCTTGTGCACCAACCCCAAAGAAGTTCTTCATCTATCGCTTAAAGCACAGTTTCATTGGCGTTATTCCCTAAATGACAATTTATTTATCAATTAAACAAACTTTTTTGCAAAGCCTATCGACTTAATGGTTAAGTAAAAAAACAGAGCGTAAAAACGGGGAACGGCGTGTTTAATAAACGAGATGAAAAACTCGTGGAACAGGCATTAAAGGGTAATAAAAAAGCGTGGTTTACGCTTATATCTCGCTACGAAACCGCTATGTATCAATACGGTATTCGAATGACAGGGAATAGCCATGATGCAGCAGATTTAATGCAGGAGATTTTTATCTCTGTGTTTCGCAGTCTTGCCTGTTTTAAAGGTGAGGGCAGTTTTAAAAGTTGGCTCTATCGCATTGCCCACTGCCGCTGTGTTGAGCTGTATCGCAAGCGAAAGCCGCATTCAGACATTGACGACATACAGGCGCCGCCTTGCGGTGCACCATGCCCAGAAATGCAGCTTTATAGCGACCGAGAGAGTAGAGCGTTAACGCAGGCTATGCAGACTTTACCTTTAGGCCAAAAAGCTGTGGTGGAATTGAAATTCTTCGGCCACTTCACGTTCGAAGAAATTGCACAGCAAATGGATATCTCAGTAAATACCGCTAAGTCGCGACTTTACGCTGCCTTAGCAAAATTGAAGTTGGAGTTGGAATAATGACCTTATATGACAAAGAAGCCTTATTCTCAGCTTATCTGGACAACTCGCTTGATAGCGAGCAAGAAAAGCAGTTTAACGCGTTGTGCGAAGCAGATGCTGAATTTGCGCAGGCGGTAGAAAATAGCGCCCGTTTGAACAGCGCAAGAGCAAGCTTCGTTGCTCCGGCACTTCCCCAGTGGGACAAAGAACAGACCTTTTTTAAGAAAGATGAACCACGTTCGCTGTCGTCTTGGTTTAGCTTGCCAGCGTGTGCCATGGCCATGTCGGCCTGTGCGCTGTTAGCCGTACTCACAGGCGCAAAGCTGTCGTATAGCGATAACGGTATAGCGCTTACGTTTTCAAACAAAAGCGCCAACACAGTGGATGAAATGGTTGAGCAGCGCGTTACGCAGGAAGTTGCTAAAGCTTTAGGTGAGCAACGTGATTTCTATCAACAAGCAAACCAAACACTATTCAAAGAATACGCTCAGGCGCTATCTACACAGCAGCAACAAAGCAGTGCAGAGCTTACTAAGTACTTATTAGCGTCGAGTAGAGAAGAGCGCAAACACGACTTTGCCGAGCTTATTAAATTTATCAACGAGCAGCGTATTGACGATCAAAGATTCTATGCACGCCAATTTACGCGTCTACAGGATGAAATTGATGACATTGAAATAGGGTACAGCGCGGTAAGTTTACCTAACAGGCGTTCTGAAGTGCCATTAACCATGCCGTATGAAACAAACAATCCACAGTCGTCGCTAGATGATTAATGTAATTAGGTGAAATTATGAAACGTTTATTAACTGCTTTACTACTTTGCTCTGCTGCTGGTGGTCTTGCG
The DNA here is from genome assembly GCF_054960505.1 of Alteromonas sp. G4i13. Lineage (NCBI taxonomy): Bacteria > Pseudomonadati > Pseudomonadota > Gammaproteobacteria > Alteromonadales > Alteromonadaceae > Alteromonas > Alteromonas sp. G4i13. The sequence continues at coordinate 39,498 of NZ_JBHNYX010000039.1, forward strand.
AACGCACAAAGTGCGCAAAAATATGACACGCTATCGAATGAATTAGAAATAATGTCTGGGGTACTCAAAACGTCCTTACGACAAAATGCCGCAACTGATTCTTGGAGAGTGAGTCAAATTGAAACCAGCTATCTTGCTGGGCAGGGGGCGGTATTTACTTTTTCAGTAAGAGGCCAAAGCGGTAACTGGGTACGAGAGATAGAAACGCTGGTAGAAGGATTAGTTGCCACCGTACCACCTGCACCGCCTGCACCACCAGTTCCGTCTGCAAATTCGTTTAGTGATGTTGATGACATTGTGTTTGAAGCAGCCAGAGAGTGGGAAGCTTACGCAGAAGAAACCAGCCATCGTTTTTCTCAGGCGTTTGCTGACAACAATAGTCGCTTACGCGACTTGCGCAACATGCAGCGTGAACTTGCCTGGGAAGCAAGAGAAGTAGAGCGTGAACTGCGAGATATTACCTTTGAATTGCGTCACGCTGACGAGGCGCGAAAAAAAGAATTACTCGCGCAAAAAGAGCAGTCTGGAGAGCAGCTTAAGCAATTAGAAGCGAAAGAAAAAAGCATGAAGGATGAGCTTAAAGCAATTGAAAAAGAGCAGACTAAACAAATGGAGGCGCGTAAAGCGCAGCAGCAGCAAGCTTACAAAACGTTTCTGGCCGGTTTTGAGTCGGGCATGAGCGAGACCTTATGCAGATTTGGGTCAGGCTTACGCGGTCTGCCGGAAAATGAACATATCAGCATGGTGCTGAAAGATTTTGAGATGGACGAGAGCCGCGAGCGCAAAGACCGAATTTATGTATTTACTCGTGCTGATATAGTGCGCTGTGTTCAAGAAAAAATAGACGCGAATAAACTTCTCACCAACGCTAATATTTATCAGTTTTAAATAAATAAGCTCGGCGCACTTATGAACGCTTTGCTTTGTTAAAATAGCACGCGTGCCTTCGTTAATGAACGTTGATAACGAAGGCGCGCTTTTTATTGGCCTACATTTTAGGTGCAATATGCCCTAATTCTGCTGCCCAAGTGAGTTCGGATCTCTTAAGGTTATTTGCCGCACTAGCGCCAAAGCTGTGCAGCGCATTGTAAGCGCTATTAGATGGAACACGGCAATAGTGGCAAAGTGCATAGAACAAAAGGCTACAGCGGTGCTGTGAGCCATCGCAATGTAAGTATATCTTCGCTCCTTCGGTCAACATTTGAGATAGTTCATGAAGGTATTGGTGAAGGTGTACGTCTTCGGTGGGGGACTCTGACGACGGGTGTAAAAAAGGAACCCAAAGCCACTCTAACCCAGCTGCTATTGAACGATCACGAATAACCGGTGCGTTCTCTTCACTGGTTTGTACCGTTGCAATATGGGTAACACCCAGTGACTTAAGGCGTTCAAAGTCACTTTCAACGGGCTTTTTACCCAAGCATATTTGTCCTGCGTGTAGTGAAAACCACGCAATACCTGGTGTCAACGTAGTGCTGTTTTCCTTTTTCTCGGCGTCTTGCTTGTTTGTTAGCATAAGTTTTTACATGGTTTTGGCATAGCAGCTTAATTTGGGCCTTTTGTTAAACGACAAAATAATAAATTGAAAAGTAGTGGCAGCTACATCCGCCAATCACGAACATGTGCCAAATTGCATGGGTGTACTTTACCTTTTTTGCCACGTAAAAGCACACGCCTACACTGAAACACAGCCCGCCTGCTACCAATAACCATAGGCCAGCACCGGGAAGGGCGACATAAAGAGGGTAGATAAGACCCAGTGCAATCCATCCCATCAGCAAATAAGTCATCACGGATACCTTTGGGAAACGGTGCTGCGCGACGAGCTTAAACGCCACGCCGCCAATTGCCAAGCTCCAGATAATTGCGGTCATAGTAATACCCAACACGCCACCAATCGAAACCAGTAGCAATGGTGTGTAAGTACCTGCTATCAATAAGTATATTGCGCTGTGGTCAAATAGCTTAAGCCATCCCTTTGCCTTTTGATGGGAAATGGCGTGATAAAGGGTTGAGCTTAAAAACACCAGAATGAGTGTAGAGCCATAAATAGCTGCAGTGGTTAACGCGAGCGTATCTTCCGCTCGATACAACATAAATACTAAACCCACGATAGCAGCAATAAAGCCAACCCCATGACTAATACTGTTCAGCCACTCTTCCAGTACAGAGTAGGCTTTTGCAGGAATGCTTTTTGATTGCGGCACAGCCTGTGTCTGAATCTGTTCTTGGATCATCACAGCTCCTGTTTTTTTATTTCTAAGAATAATGGGTAGTAAATGCCCTTAAAGCCTCTTGTCGCACTTTCTCGATAAGACATGCGATCATTTCAGCGACTAGCGCTTTCAATTGATGCGCGCAGTTCAGCATTTTCCCTACTACGTCCATTAGGACAATTATAGCGCACACTTGTTCGCTCAATGCGAAAATAATAACAGAAAACGTCAAAAATCTGATGACAATCAGATTACAAAAAGAGGTTAAAATACCAATACGCATAGATAATTGCCCACTCACAAGGCGCTGGCAAGTTTCCTAGCAAAGCGTGGGAATGTAGGGCTGAGTGGTGATTATCTATCCGGACTGGTTTAAATCTGCATTCTCGAAACAGCCGCCTAATTTGTCTAGTAGGACTTTTAACGTACGGCTTTCATCTGCAGTCATGCCATTGAGCTTGCAGAGCATTTGCGCAGGCACGTCTTCTGCTATGGCTTTCTTCTTCTTGCCCGTTTCAGTGAGTTGAACGCGCTTAACGCGTTTGTCGGCTTTATCTTTAGTGACAACTAAGAAGCCTTTGTCTTGTAGCTTTTTAAGAATCAGCGACATAGCACCACCGTCTATGGCCGTTCTCTCTAAAAGCTCGGCAATAGTAATGTCGTCATCTTCCCAAAGCGCCATTAAAGTCACATATTGAGGATAGGTGATATCCAGCGCTTTAAGAAGGGGGCGGTAAGCACGAGTGAATGCATTCGACAGCGTATAAAAACGGTGGCAAAGCTGATTTTCCAACTTCAATAATTCTGACATGACGCTTAACCCTTATCGATACGGCTTTTTCTTAATAATAATATTTTGCATACAAAGCACTTGATCTGCAAGTTGGTTTGGTGATAATTTATTTTGCATGCAAAGTAGTTGTTTAAATAAACCTATGAGGAGAGTAACTATGCATAAACTTCAACAAGTCGTTTATACCGGAAGTGCAACAGCAACAGGTGGTCGTGAAGGAACAGCGAAATCAAGTGATGGTAAGCTAGACCTTAAACTCTCTACACCTAAAGAATTGGGCGGTGCAGGTGGAGAAGGGACGAACCCTGAACAAATGTTCGCAGCGGGCTATTCGGCGTGCTTTATCGGTGCACTTAAGCATGTGGCTGCATCGCAAAAAATTAAGCTGGCCGATGACATTAGTGTAACTGGCAACGTTGCAATTGGACCTATTGAACAAGGCTTTGCTATTGCAGTAAAACTGACGGTAGATTTGGGCGATATGGACAAAGCACAAGCGCAAGGCTTGGTGGAAACTGCGCATCAAGTATGCCCATACTCAAATGCGACCCGCGGTAACATTGAAGTAGATATTAGCCTTGCTTAATTAAACGGCAAACGAGTCAGCGGTTAACGCAGATAGTTAATGCCCTTGTCGGATAGCTACGTCTTCGTCAGATGGCGTAGCTATCCTGCACTTATTCACGTTAACCCTTACTGCTTTTCGAAATATAGCGCAGTTACAACGCAGCTCTTCGAATTAGAGTCGCCAGTCATATAACAGATTGATACACTGAGATCGTATCAATCATCCTTTAGGAAGTTATATGAAAAAATACGGATTACTGGCTACATTCGTATGCGCGCCTGTTTTGTTCGCATGCAGCGACAACAGCAATGTAGACGCAGCCAAGACAGACAAAGAGCAAGCCGTCAGCGTACGCTCGACTTCAGACACTGAAGCACAAAATGTTGCAGTAGCAAGCCAAGCTGACGCGGCTATTGCCTCTGGGGTAGATTATCACTCCTTCGCGAACCCCAATGAGATTCGGGTGACCCATCTCAGCCTAAACTTAACTGCAAACTTTGAGACCAAGCAGCTTGTTGGCGACGTAACGCTTGATGTAAAGCGTGAAAAGCCCGACAACAACACATTGGTGTTAGATACGCGAGCATTAGACATTCAAAGTGTTACCGTAGACGGTGAAAGTGTTCCTTTTGAAATGGGAGAGGTTGACCCTGATTTAGGTACACCTCTTACTATTACGTTACCTAGTTCCGCAAACGCAGTAACGGTTGCGTATTCAACCTCACCTGAAGCGTCTGGCGTACAATGGTTAACGCCAGCGCAAACTGCAGGTAAAAAGCACCCGTTCCTGTTTACCCAAGCGCAAGCGGTTCACGCGCGAAGCTTCATTCCGCTTCAAGACTCACCGCAAGTACGCGTAACCTATGACGCGACCATTAAGACACCTGAAGCGCTGTTGGCGGTGATGAGTGCGTCAAACGATCCTACCACCGAGCGCGATGGTGAATATGAGTTCACCATGCCGCAGCCTATCCCTTCGTATCTTATTGCGTTGGCTATAGGTGATTTAGAATTTAAAGCCATGGGTGAGCGTACCGGTGTGTATGCTGAGCCTGCGTTACTTGAAAGTGCAGCGAAAGAATTTGAAGACACTGAGGCGATGTTAGAAGTAACAGAAGAAACCTATGGACCTTACCAGTGGGACCGTTACGATCTATTAATTCTACCGCCGTCATTCCCGTTTGGTGGTATGGAAAACCCTCGTTTGTCGTTTATCACCCCAACGGTCATTGCTGGTGATAAAAGCTTGGTTTCATTGATTGCTCATGAACTGGCGCACAGCTGGTCTGGGAATACAGTAACAAATGCAACATGGCGTGATCTGTGGTTAAACGAGGGCTTCACAACCTACTTAACTTACCGAATTATGGAAATGATCTACGGTCACGATCGTTTCAAAAAAGAAGCGGTGCTCGGTTATCAAGACCTGGAGAATGATGTTGCTGCATTAGAGGAAAATGATGAGATCCTGGCTATTGACCTTCGTGGTCGCAATCCGGACGATGTTTTCTCAAATATTCCCTATGAAAAAGGCGCACTTTTCTTACGTGAAATTGAACAAAAGATTGGCCGAGAAAACTTTGATGCTTTCTTAATGCAGTACTTTAAAGACTTTGCTTTTAAGAGCATTACTACCGACACGTTTATTGCTTATTTAGATGATACCTTGTTAAAGCAGTATCCAGATAAGCTAGACGCGGAGCGCATCCAAACGTGGATTTTTGAACCAGGCATTCCCGAGGGAGCGCCACAGCCAGAATCTGATGCGTTCACTAAAATCGATGACACACGAAGCGCTTGGCTTTCTGGCGACGTGAAAGCGGCGGATATTGAAACCGCGCAGTGGACTGTACACGAGTGGCTATATTTTCTAAACAACATGCCCGAATCGCTAAGCAGCGCAAAGCTGGCTGAGCTAGATTCAGCGTTTTCACTCACCTCGACTAAAAACAACGAAATTGCTCATAGCTGGTTGATGATCGCAGTAGAGAATAACTATCAGCCTGCCTATGATCGTTTGTATAGCTACTTGGTGTCGATAGGGCGCAATAAGCTTGTTAGGCCCCTTTATCGCGAGCTATCAAAAACACCTGAAGGCAAGGCGTTTGCTAAACGCGCATTTGAAGAAGCGAAACCGGGCTATCACCCACTTACAGTGAAAGCTAATGAAGGCTATGTGAACTAAGACTTTATTAGACTCATGCGAACCGGTCTCGATAAGAAGACCTTCGTTTTTGTGATAACGACAGTAAAGGTCTACGTTTGTAGGTTTCCGTTACTTGGCTAAAAAATAAAAGCAGCTCAATTGAGCTGCT